>NZ_JAYKTT020000085.1:0-92854 GCF_038404745.2 Chlorogloeopsis sp. ULAP02
AATTACTAATTAGCGGAATTTGTTCGGATTCAAACGATTAGTAGATGCAGGGTTTTGAGTTGGAGACTGAGTGCGAATTGCTACGCCATTTTTGAGTTTGCTGCCGTTACCGCCATCTTTGCGATCTAGGAAAGGTCTAAGGTTAATCGGATCGCGAAATGCGCGAGTGCGGTTATTATTACCGCTATTATTGCCATTACCCAACAGTGTTCTACCCATATTGTATATTTCTTGAACCCCGTTACCATTACTGCGACTGGTAAACGTATTTACACCTATAGTTGTTTGTCCACTGTCAGCACTAATGAGATTTTGGAATACACTATCACGTACAGCGTAAGCATCGTATCCGGGAGGTACTGTCAGTACAAGGCGGCAGGCTGGATTTGCCTCAGTGGTAACACATAGAACATTGTATCCATTTAAAGTGGATGCGCGGAGTTCTGTTAAGCCGTCAGGACGATAGGTTTCCAAACGTTCAGCTATTGTTGCACAGCGTTTATATGCATCCCAGCCACCACCCAAAGCGCGGGGAGTTGCCCAAGCGAAGAATTGCCCTGATTGACTTTCGGGTTGGTACATAACAGTATATTGACCGTTATAATTCTGGCAGCTAAACCGGGTTCCAGGATCAATTGTTGTTGAGGAGTTGTTGATTGTTGTTGTGGTTGAGGTATTGGTAGTCGTTGATGTACCGTTGCCTGGTACTGTTGGTACTACAACATCATCGGCTCTTTGGGCGAAAGCAGTAGAATTACTTAAAGCCAGGGATAAACCAAGACTACTTAAAAAAATTAATTTTAGGGGCTGTAATTTCATAAACTATCCTGATACAAGAATTCAGTAGGGAGTTGTTAGTTCTTGTGACGAAGAGTTTTTAATTTTGATTCAGCGATCGCGTTTCTTTTTATCTGCTTGTTCTTTTTTGTCTTTGATAACTTGTTTTGCCTTTGCTTGCATTTCGATGTGGCGTGCTACTCCCTCGTAAGTGTAGCGATTGTAGTTGTTGGTTATAATCATTTCTTCGAGGTAGCGAACTCGCTCATCACCACCTGGATGAGACGATAACCAACTAGGGGGAGCATTTTTTTGTTGCTTGTCTAGTGTCACCATCAAGTTACGCAAACCATCGGCTGCGTAACCACTGGCAACAATTAGGCGTGTGCCAAGGGTATCTGCTTGACGTTCCATATCGCGACTGTAACTTAAAGCAAAGAGTTGACCGATAGTGCCACCAAGGGGAAGATACTGAGTGAGATTACCAATTAAGTTTCCTTGAGTGACTAATTGAAAGCCGTGGGAGAGAACAACGTGAGATAATTCATGCCCAAGTAACCCTGCTAATTCTGCCTCAGAGTTGGTTTTAGCGATCGCCCCCGCATTAATAAAGATTTTGCCTCCAGGCAGGGCGAAGGCGTTTAATTCCTCGTAGGGAATCACAAAAAACTCGTATTTAAATTCATCCCGCCCAGCGACTTTGGCTAGTTTTTGTCCGATTTCGTTGACATATGCTGAAACTGCTTCGTCTTTGACTACATTCAGTTGTTTTTTTGCCTGTTTTGCGACTGCCTCACCTACAGATTCTTCACCTTGCAAGAGCATAATTGTGGAGTCAAGAGCAGAAAAAGGGCCGATCAAACTACCAGTCACAGCATATCCTAAAACACCAGTAATAATGTTAGCGATCGTATTGCCTTGAATTTCTGATCGGATATGAGATTTATAACGCTTGAGATGTTTGTCTGCTAGTTGGGTAAATTCAGGGGCTTGTGGATCGTTGGGATTAAGAATCGCAAACTGCCGTGCCGCCAGAGAAGCTTCCATCCATTTTTTTGTCTCTGCCAGTGTTGCAACTCTGGTTTTAATTAAATCTGCTTGATTGGGGTAAAGTGTTGTCGCTCGCTCTAAAATTTCTAAAGCTTTTTTCTTATCACCGTATTCTTTAAGAATTTCTGCGTATTTAATTTGCCCAGGAATAAATTCTGGATACTGCTCTGTTAACAGTTGCAGCGCTACTAAAGTTCTAGTTTGCATTTTAGAAGCAATTCCGGCTTCTGCTTCTCGCCAGTAGACTTTACCAGCAGGGGAGAGTTGGGATAAATCGGCGATCGCCCCTTTTGCTTGTGGTGTTTGGGATGATTGTGCAAATGGTTGTTTTAGTTCGCGATACAATTTCTCCGCAGCAGTGTAGTCTCCTGCCAAATAGAGCTTATCTGCTTCTATAAATTTTTGCTGGCGAGCAATTTCTTCAGCACTAGGTGCTGGTTCTGGTGAGGCTTTCTCGTTGGGGGCGGGTACTACTGCTGTTTGCTGAGATTGATTTTGTTCAGAGGTTTCTTGGGCGGGAGATGGTGCTATGGGTTGTGTCAGGATAATCAAAATAGACGTCCCAACTGCCAGTATTACCCAAATCAAGGCTAAAAACAGTGACTTCCAGCGTTTTTTCATGAATGGCTTCCTCTGGAAAAAGCTCTTTTCTCAATGTATAGCCCAGAGCGATCGCTATTATGAAAGCAAGTTTTCTAACTAATCTTCACAAAATCACGAATTTAGAGGTTATTCATCCACTGGTGTCGATGGCACAACCAATTGATTGTTATTCTCAGTTACAGGTTTAGATGGCACTATAAATTGTTTACTTTGTTCCTCTATTCTAGGTGTAGACGGCACCATCAATTGATTATTTTTCTCTTCAGTTACAGGTGTGGGTGATACCATCATCATTTGACGATTATTATCCTCAACAGCAGGTGTGGATAGTCTGGTATTGTCTTCAATTTCTGATTCCGAGGAGCATGATAAATCGCTATTATTTTCAATTGCAGGAGTGCATGGCTTAACGTTGTCTTCAAATACGGGAGCAGATGGCTTATTAGTGTTTTCAGTTTCCGATTCCGAGGAACATGATGAGTTGGTATTGTCCTCGATTGCAGGAGTGCATGGCTTAACGTTATCTTCTATAGGGGGAGTGGATGGCTGAGTGTTTTCCTCTATTGGTGGTGTAGATGGCTTGTTAGTATTTTCAATTGTAGGAGTGGATGGTTTGGTGGTGGTTTTACTTGCTGGAGTAGATGGTTTCTCCTTATATTCAATTCCAGGAGTGAACGACTCAATTGGAGTTTGGTTCAATGGCTCCTGTAACAACGGTGTTGATGGTGAATTATAAAAGTTTGGTTTTCTGCGGTAACTAGCTGGTGTTGATGATGGGGTTATGGGCTTGATTTTGACATCTTTAACAGTTGGATTTGTAGTTTGAGTTGGTTTATTACCTCTAAAACTAAATTGAAAAAAACGTCCTCCAAAAATTGCGACACCGAACCCAACCACCATGACACTGAGCAATCCAAGAATTGGAATAATTTGAGAATTGGGCAAATCAGACGATGGTTCATATGACACTCTTTGTCTTGGCTGGGGTGTACGTCCAATTGTTGTTGGTGGCAATGCCCATTGTAGAGCTTCTAGAACTTGCGTTGCCGTTTGATAGCGCTGGCTAAAGTTATAGCGCACCATTTTAGTTAAAACATTCGCCAATTGATCACTAACATGTACCAAAGGACGCCAAATCACTTCTCCGGTAGTTGGATCGATTGGCATTTTACGCGGCACCATACCTGTCAAAGCTTGAATTGCTATGATTCCGACTGCATAAATATCGCTACACAGTCTAGGGTTTCCATTTGCTTGTTCATTTGGGATGTAGCCAGGAGTACCAATAACGATAGTGGAAGTTACTTCCCCATAAATGCTTGTCGCTAAACTTTTGATTTCTTTGACAGAACCAAAATCAATCAGTACAATCTTGCCATCTTGACGACGCATGATGTTTTGCAGCTTTAGATCCCGATGAATGACATTGTGTTTGTGGACAACTGCCAAAACTTCCAAAATTTCCTGTAGGAGTTTAATTACCTCTGTTTCACTTAGCTGTCTGCCTGGAGTAATTTCGGTGGTTAAGTCATGTCCATCAACGTACTCCTGTACCAAATAAAATTCACCATTTTCTTCAAAATGGGCTAAAAGTTCGGGAATTTGGTCGTGGTGCTTCCCTAAGCGGTATAAAACTTCTGCTTCCTGATTAAATAGCCTTTTAGCAATCTGTAGTATTTCTGGATTGGAGTTTCGAGTCACCAAATGTTTAACAACACATTTGGGATAGTTGGGTAAGTCCATATCTTCAGCAAGATAGGTGTCACTAAATCCACCAGTTCCTAACTTAGTGAGGACTTTGTAGCGGTTACGAAGAATTGTGCCGAAGAGCATTAGCTTTACCTGCCAGCGGATTGAATGCCCTCTGTTAGGCGAGAACTCTATTAATTTTGCCAAAAAATGCTCCGAAATGAAGTTTTACTTTCAGAAAAACATTGAAATTTTTCTTGGATAACAATAAATTATTATTTAGGATGGTACTAATTTGCTGTTCTGAAAGCTTTGTAAATCAGTAATTACACTATATTTTCTCTCAGAGTTAATTAAAATTTATCCTAGAATTTTACGTTTTTCTGACAATAAATTGTACTTTTGCAGTCAGCGCCAATTTGAACGGTAGTAAAAATTAGTCTTAGTTTTTACAGTCAATCAGATTTAAAGTTTGCTTTATAAACTTAGGTGTTGTTGCAAAATTATGTCTTTATAAGTACTTACGCATAAATAAGCACTTAAACAGAATTAATTACACACATTCTTTTGCTGTTCTCTATTGACGCCAGTCGCTACAACGCGGGAAACCCGACGCCAGGTGCTACCCTGCGGGTTCTCCGTTGGGCGTAGCCCTTATAAGTTATTTTGCATGACTACTTGTGTAATGTTGTTGGGCGAACGCACTACTCTAAGAGATTATAGATCCCCGACTTTTTTTAAAAAAGCCGGGGGTATAAACACCTGCAACATATCAAAATCAATGTAGTAGATTGCTAGATTTTGTGTGCGTTATGGACTTGTTCTAAGGCACTTTGCTAGTCGTTACTACTTGCTTATCTAGGACTTAGGCTTATAAGTTGAAGTCACATGCAACTCTTTGAGTTGCTTGGCATCTACTCCAGAAGGCGCATCCGTCAGCAAACAACGAGCTTGTTGCGTCTTTGGAAAAGCAATGACATCGCGAATCGATTCTTCGTTAGCTAGCAACATCACCAATCGATCTAAGCCGTAAGCGATACCACCATGAGGTGGAGTACCGTATTCAAATGCTTCTAACAGAAAACCAAATTTATTCTTTGCTTCCTCTGGGGACAGCCCGATCGCTTCAAATACTTGCTCTTGAATTTCCCGTTGATAAATCCGCAGACTACCGCCACCAACTTCAAAGCCATTAAATACCAAGTCATAAGCTTGAGCGCGGGCAGTCTTTAGATCGTTCAAATCATCAGGATGAGGTGCAGTAAATGGATGATGCAGCGCTTCTAGACGCTTTTCATCTGCATTCCACTCAAACATCGGAAAATCTGTAATCCAAAGCAAGTTAATTTTATCAGGCTCGATTAACTTAAACTCCCTAGCCGTAAATTGCCGTAACCTGTCTAAAGTTTTATTGACAGTCGGAACATCACCAGCACCGAATAGCAATAAATATCCTGGTTTAGCATCCGTGCGGCGCAAAATTTCTTGCTTTTGTTCTATGCTCAGATTGTCTTTAATTGCACCAATAGTGTCGATTTCTCCATCATCCCTAACACGGATGTAAGCTAAACCTTTAGCACCAGCTTCATTAGCTTCTTTAAAAATATCACCGCCTGGTTTGATACGGACATTAGAAATTACATCACCATCGGGAATAGGCAAAATTTTAACAATTCCCCCACTACTAATTGCATCGCGAAAGACTTTAAAACCACAGTCTTTAACTACATCCGAAACATTAACTAGTTCTAAGCCATAGCGTGTATCAGGTTTATCACTCCCATAACGTTCTATCGCCTCTGCATAGGTAAGACGGGGAAAGGGAAACTGTAACTCAATGCCTTTAACCGTTTTGAAGATATAGCCAACTAGCTTTTCGTTGAGTTCGATAATTTGCTCTTGGGACATGAAACTCATTTCCATGTCTAATTGAGTAAATTCCGGTTGTCTGTCGGCGCGTAAATCTTCGTCACGGAAACACCGGGCAATTTGATAGTATCTGTCAAAACCTGATACCATCAGCAGTTGTTTAAATAGCTGAGGAGATTGCGGCAAAGCAAACCACTCACCGGGGTTGACGCGACTGGGAACCAAGTAATCTCGCGCACCTTCGGGAGTGGAACGGGTAAGTACAGGAGTTTCAACTTCAACAAAATTTTCCACGTCTTCTAGGTAACGACGCATAGCTTTCACTACTTGATGGCGTAGTAGCAAATTCTGCGCCATACGTTCGCGCCGCAAATCCAGATAACGATATTTCAATCGCAAATCTTCCCGTACCGGATCTGTCTCAGCAGTAGAAACTTGGAAAGGTAATTGCTTGCGAACAGCGTTGAGCAAGTCAATTTGCTCCGCGTAAATTTCGACTTCGCCTGTAGGTATGCGGAGGTTGAGGGATTCTTCGGGACGTTGCGACACCCTACCCGTCACTTTGATCACGTATTCATTGCGCAGGGTATTTGCTTCATTGTAGGAATCCGGAGTGCGTTGTGGATCGCTGACAATTTGGACAATACCAGAGCGATCGCGTAAATCTAAAAATATCACACCCCCATGATCGCGGCGACGGTCTACCCATCCATACAAGGTGACAGTTGCTCCAATGTGTTCTTTTCGGAGTTCGCCGCAATAGTCAGTTCGCATAGTTGTTAGTTCTGAGTTACAAGGCTAGAGAAAGTTCAGTAAATGTCAAACTTTCTAATTATCTAGCATCAATTGCAATTCTAGTAATTCCAGTTAAATAAAAATTAGGGGATAGGGGATAGGGAACAGGTGACAGGGAGAATGTGAATCACGTTCTTGCCCCTTGTCTCCCCCTCCCCTTGTCCTCTTCTGCCCAGTACCCAATCACCAATCCTCATTTATTGTGGGCGAGGAGCGTTGAATGCTTCCCAAGCAGCCTTAGCGGCATCTTGAGCGCGATCCCCGAATTCTGTGAGTTCTTTCATCAACAAGTGCCAGTTTTTCTCGGCTTCTTGTTGCAATAAGAGCCACGAGTTTTCAATGCGATCGCGCTCAATCAATTTTTCGCCTTCAATCGCTTGGCGCGCCCGACGTACAGCACTTAAATAAGTTTCACGAGTGAGTGTTCCGGCTGATTCTGCCTCAGCTTGAGCGCGTCTTTTGAGTGCTTCAATCAGTTCTTTGGTTTCATGCTTAATTTCATCAGTTTCACCAGCCATCTCAGTTTCTACCATTTCATTGGTTTGAGAACTGACTTGAACGACAACTACGCTTTCTTCAACAACAAAATTTTCTTGATTATCGGAATTGTAAGTCATAGTTTTAAACCTCTTGATTTGCTAGTTGAAAAATGGGGGATTGAAAGGGAAAGACGCAAAGACAACCAGACGCGGTGACGCGGAGAATGAAAAATTCCCCGTATCTCCACCTCCCCGTGTCCTCTTTCTCTTAATTCCCTATTCCTTATCCCTAAACTCTTTCCATTGTCGGCAGTTGCTGCTCTAATCTCAGCAGCGCCTCTACTCGTGCTTCTGTGGGGGGGTGGCTGGAGAATAAGTTACCGAGAAACTGCCCAGAGAGGGGATTTGTAATCAATAACGGCTCAAAAGCTGGATTAGCTTGTAAGGGCATTTGCCGTGCTGTCAGTTCTAAACGTTGCAGCGCACGGGCTAAGGCGCGAGGATTGCCTGTTATTTTTGCAGCACCTGCATCCGCTGAAAATTCCCGCGTGCGCGAAATAGCTAGTTGAATAATTGTTGCTGCGATCGGCGCTAAGATCACTGTTAGTAGTAACCCCAAAGGATTGGGGCCATTGCGATCGCGTGAGGATGGTGTATACCAAAGACTATAGCTGACAATTTGAGCCAAAAATGAGATTGCCCCGGCGATCGTGGCTGCAACGGCTTGCGTGAGAGTGTCACGATTAGCAACGTGCGTGAGTTCGTGGGCAATCACGCCTTCTAATTCGTCTTGTGGTAGTAAATTTAAAATGCCTTCGGTAACGGCGACAGCAGCGTGCTCTGGATCGCGCCCTGTGGCAAAAGCGTTAGGAGCTTGAGTAGGAACTATGTATAATCTTGGCACGGGCAGATTAGCTCGTTGGCAGAGTCTCTCTAGCATTTGATAGAGTTCTGGTGCTTGCTGTGGTGAGACTGGTTGAGCACGATAAGCTGCTAGGGCAATTTTATCTGACTGATACCAAGAAAATAAGTTAGTTACGGCAGCTAAGACAATACCCACAATCACACCTGTGCTACCGCCAATTACCCAGTAACTAATAGAAATTAAAATGCCACTTAGTAAGGCTAGTAAAGCGGCAGTTTTCAATTGATTTCTCATATTTACTCTCCTGATAATGCTGTTGTAAGTGTGAAATTAGTTGCGATTAACAGCATTACTTAAGCCGCACCTTGATTTTATCGACCTTAACACAGATTTATAAGGTAGAAATTTTGCTCCATCTTATGTACGGTTTTCTCACATCAGGTTTAAAATTTTATTTTCAAATATCTATTTTTAGTTACTTATGATACTTTTTTAAGATTTTAACCTGTATTTATCATCAAAAACTCAATAAATAAAAACATTCAAAAAATTACATCCCTCTCAGGTAATAAATTTTAGAATCTTAGCAAAGCAATAATATTTAAAAGCTTGATATTAGGAGTGCGATCGCTAATTTATGTTGTTTGTAATTGTGCTTTATAAATACTGTTCGGTAGAATTATTATAAACATCAATATTTTTATTAATTATAGAAAAAAGACTTCATACAACGTTAGATGTCAAAATTCTTCATCAAGCTAATTAGTTAGTCATGAACTGCCACATCAAAATTGATAAAAAAGCTTTTCACTCTACACTCTAAATCCTTTTTTGATTCAGTCATGGGCGATTTTTGTAGCTACTTCGGAACGAATCTTACTCACATTCTTAAATCATTAAGGAATTGGGTAAACGAAGAAGACGTGGAGAAAGAGGATGGGGGAGCCAGCGCTCTTGGTAGGGTTTCCAACGCCACTTGACGCCAGTTGACGCCACTTGCTTTATGCCGGGAAACCCGTCCACCGCAGTGGCTCCTTTATGCCGGGAAACCTGTCCACCCGTTGCTAAAAGCGTTCCCGTAAGGGTAGGGAGGTTCCCTCCGTTGTAGCGACTGGCGTGGACAAGGTGAGAAGATTTAAGTCACGATCCTTCCCCACCTCCCCGTGTCCTTTTTCCCTGTCCATATTCAACCAAATTTACTTAAACCAGTGGTCATCTCAAAGGATCAACCTAATGATAGAGAATACTAACAATACTGGAGTTTTGCAAAAAGTTGGAAAAACTTTGCACGAATTCGCAGAGTGTATCATCAGTCCTTGGCTAAATGCAGGAAGTCTTAAACCTTTAGAACAACGAGTTGAGCTTATAGAACAATATGTCCACCAAGGAATACAAAATAAGTTACAATCTCAAGATTTAGTAATGCGTGACTTGCAATGGCAGATAGACTTCCTACAAGCAGGTACGAACTATCGCATTGAAAACATTATTAATTACGAACTGCGTCAGCAAGTGCTAGAGGTTCTGAAAGAACAGGCGTATATTATTCAAGAAATTATTAAACCAGCTGTTGAAGATGTAATGTCTGAGCTAGAGAGTAAAAAGCAGCTTTTCAAGGCAAATATTTGCTCTACAGAAATTCAGGCACGACAGGATAGACTTCGCCATTCTTTAGCACATATTGAGGAAATCACTGCATCTGTTTTTGAGTTAGAAGCGCAAAAAACTGCCTGTATAGAAGGCGGACAGTGGCTATTATCTCAGAGAATAGAATTGTCACAAGCATTAACCAATGAGTTTTTATGTCAAGAGCATCCTCATCAAGAAGAGTTTCGCCAGAATCTTTGTAGATACTTAAAACTTTTAGGTACCTGCATGAAAAATGAGATTGAACCCCGTCTATTGTATAAAAAAGTCATCACTCATCAACAGCCACCAGTAGAAATTTATTTAAGAGCATTTCGGCTACTTAAGAATCGCATCAGTGATTGGGAATTGTCTTCTCAAGTGTCAAGTCAGGCTGCTGAAGAATTAAGAGGATACTTGAGCTACTTAATCGACTATTTGCTTGCTATTTCACTCTGAATCGAGAGCATCTTTGATTTCTCTTTCAAGTGCAGCGACTGCTTGGCGATCGCGAGTCTTAACTTTCAGTAATTCATTGACAGCCTTTTCCACAAGTCTGCTTTCTTGGCAACACTCTTGTTCTAACTGAGTTGCAAGATTTTGCAGCGCTTGAATCATGGCAACATGACATTCCTGAACACGCCGATCAAAAAATTTATATTTCATAATGCTTAATAAATTTACTCTACCAAGTTAATTTGGTGAACTAAAGGCAACAAAGGGCCTAATTGTTCTTGTCCATTCATAGCCAAGTCACTGTGACACAAATATACTCTTTCTGATACACGAGAAAGCAAATCTGCCAAAATCCTTCTTAATCGTTGTTCTTCTGCCAATTTTTCATCTTCTGCTGTCCAAGGCTCCCCTATTCTTTCTCGAAGAAAGAAAGGCGCACCAAACAATGTCGCTGCACCACCTTTCGCCCACAGTGGTGAACCTGCATCTAGCCAGAAATGCCAACGATGAGAACGCCGACTAGAACGATACTGAAAGATAGTAGCAAAAGTTACAGCTTTAGCGGCAGGGCCAATCGGACGTATAGGATAGGGATTGGCAGTGATAGTACCACGCCGTAATAGTTGAATAAAATCGGCGATCGCTTCTTGAGGAGATGAAATTGGGGGAAGAGAAGAAGACGCAAAGAGGTTGAGACGGGGTGACGCGGAGAATGAAAAATTCCCCGTGTCAATGGCTGGGGAGATTTGCCGCAATCTACTATCAATTTCCCAGTAGTGTTGAGCAGTTTCTAATAATTCTCGCAGTGCTGCCAGTTGATCGTATGGAAGATTGCTGCCATTCCACAAAAAACGCTGAATTGCTCTATCTAACAAGGAAATTGGACTAGGAATGAGACGTAACTCCTGTTGCGATCGCTGCTCTTCTAACCACTGTAATATTTCGCTATAAGCTGTAGTTGCTGCGTAACCAAGCCGATCCCAACGATCAAATGTTGTAACGGGTAATAAGTTGGGGCGATCGGGATGGGGTTGAAAACAATAATCTGCAATCAAACCAGCACGTACTGGATCGATCCTTGGGTGAAACGTAGAGAATGCTATTAATCGATTCTCCGTGTCTCCCAGTCTCCGCGTCACCGCGTCTGCTGAAACAGTGTCTCTCCCTCTTTGCGTCACCACGTCTTCTGAAACTGCTTCTCCTAGTCTCCGCATCTCCGTGTCATTTGTAGCATATCCCCTACTCAAAACTACTAACATCTCCGCCACCGCATCTCGATCTAGCAAGCGCCCCAATCCCGGATAAACTAGCGCTAGTAACGTCAGCAAAGCGCGGACAATGGGGAAACTAATAAGTGGACGTTGATCATTAAGCGATTGCACTGGAATGCCTTGCTTAGTGAGAATTTCTATGAGAGTGTAGCGAGCGATCGCATCCAAACCGGGTGCAATCACTGCTACTTGTTGTGGTTCTACTTGTTTTGTTTTAATTGCATCGGCGATCGCTTCTGCTGTTTGCCGTAATAGTTGAGCACGAGAAGTGGTTTGGATTGACTGCACTGCCTCTGGCAAGCTCAATAGCGCCATAGGTTCTGTGAGTAATTCCACCATTGGCTGTGTGAGTGTATCGGCTAGACTATTTGCGGGTGAAGCAGTTAAGGTTTCTATTTGAGTGCGTGCCGCTAATTTTGCTTCGATATAAGTGGGATCTGCTCCCAATCCTAAACGCACCACTCCATCAGGATTATAACTAAATGCTCCCACTGCACCACTATCTAATAAAAACTCGAACAGGCTGCACACTACAGCAGGGTAATCTTGCACATCATCTGCCAAAACTCCTTGATAACGTTTTTTTAATCGGTGTTGATAGTCAGGATTAGTCAATAAATGCTGGCTGTAGAGTTCTGTAATAATTCCGTAGGTAAGCAATCCTCGCTCTAAACACCAGTTGCGCCAATTAATGAGCAAAAAAGCTAAAAATTCCGGTTCTAAATTGGTATGATCTTGCTCTGCTAATGCTGTTGCCAAAACACTGCTAATTTCTTCTGTGGGTGTGCCACCATAAGCTGCTAGTTGTAGTAAGTCAAGAATACGACGTACCAGGCGGTACTCATTCACATCCACACGCCGCAAAATTTCTTCATCCAAATGAGGGCGCCAAAGCTTAGTTGCTAATTCTTGTTCAGTTTCTGGGCGTAGTCTTACCGGAAATTGTGCTTTTAAATTTAATGATTGAATCAGTAAGGGCCAAAATAGAATTATTTCATCTTGAAAAAAACCTAAAGGAGTCTTACAACGTACTGGATATTTTCCCACAGTTGTGGTAACAATTTTATCTGCTAATTCTCGACGATTCTCGTCATTGGCAGCCAGAACTAAAACAGATGGTTCGGTTTGATTAAGATGTAGGCTTTTGGTAATGCGATCACTATTTTTTTGTTTAGTATTTTTTTTATAAAATGACTCATAGTGATAATTGTCATCTTGCATCCAACTGGCAAAGTGTTGAACTAAGCGAGCAGTTTTACCAGAGCGACTAGGGCCAAAAATCCAAATAGAATGAGAAAACACAACCGTCTCCTTAGGAATTTGTTAAGATACCTCGTACATTGAATTAAGGATATAAGCCATCAATACAGGCTGGATGCTTGCCCACGATGAACAATTCGGGTTTAGGTTACAAAATATACTCTTACTTACTAGCTACCTACAAATGGTACTTGCGAACACCAGAGCGTTCTTTAGATGAAGCTTACAATGCTGCTCTTGAAATTCAGAAGCTAGAAAATGAGTATTTTAATGGTAACAAAATAGGCTCTGACTTAGCACTGCATACTAACAGTGTTATGGATTATTTTGAGTCAAACCTGAAAAAACAGTTAAGAATCATCAGGATGAGACTAACAGAGTTTAAAGCCAGCCGTTTTTTTGTCAACGAATCTAATCAAAAATCAATCAAAAAACTAGGTATCGAGCATCTCAATCCTTCCATAGTTCTGGAAAAGCTGAGATTCATAGATGAAGTAACAGCAAAATATACAACTTTTGACGAAGAAATTACATTCAGAGAAACAATTGAGCAAGCTCCAGAATCAACAGTTAAATCTTTGGTTATTGAGCCGAAACAGTCAAATATTATCAGAAAAAACTTAGATAACGGACAACGGATTCAACAAAAAGGTAAAACTAATACAACAGGTGTATTACCTCGTTCAATTTTCAATACAATAAATCGTTTACAAGTTGAATTAGATCCTAAATCTGAACAGGATGTCGTTCAAAACTTTCGTAAAGCTCAAAGAAGAACAATAATATCTGTCAGGTTTTTATTATTGTTAATTATTGTGCCTATTCTCACTCATCAACTCTCAAAAGCCTTTATTGTCGGCCCAATTATAAACCATTTTCAAACTTCTAATGAAGCAGCAATTTTTATTAACTATGAGATGGAAGAACAAGCTTTATTAGAATTACAAAGATTTGAAGAAAAAATCAAGTTTCAGAATCTTCTGAGAAATGTTACACCGCCAGAAGAAAAAATAGAAATTCAGGTTAGAGAAAAAGCACTAGAAATTGCTGAAGAATATCGCCTGATTAGTGCCAACGCTATCAAAAATGTTTTTGCAGACATCTTATCTGTTATTGCTGTCATTTGGTTTTTACTACTGAGTAAGAAAGAAATTGCCGTTCTCAAAGATTTCTTAGATCACGTAGTCTATGGATTAAGTGATAGTGCCAAGGCATTTATCATCATTTTGTTCACTGATATCTTTGTAGGATTCCATTCTCCTCATGGCTGGGAAGTCATACTAGAAGGTGTATCGCGCCATTGGGGATTACCGGCAAATCACGATTTTATCTTTTTGTTTATTGCGACTTTTCCTGTGATTTTGGATACCATATTTAAATACTGGATTTTCCGCTACTTAAATCGGATATCGCCTTCAGCAGTGGCAACATACCGGAATATGAATGAGTAAGCCTTGAAAAAGGCAGTTCCGATGAAATCTTTGCTAATCAGCGACTCATTGCAAAAATTTGTTCAGCCGTTAAGGGAATGTTCGGAAATAATCTAGAATCAATTCGATCCTGTCCTCGAAATACTTTTGCGGGTAAATACTCTCCATCTTCTAGTTGGTAGATCATAATGGTTGGTTGCTTAGGAGAGCCAATGAATCGAATACCACCAAAAGCCGCATAGTCTATGATGATGTACTCAAAAACGCCTAAGTCCTCATATTCAGCCAATTTTGTCAGATAGTCATCCTTCCAGTTGTTACTAACAACCTCAATGATTCCAGGTGGTGGAATGTATGCAGCAGCAGAACTAGAGCTAGTTTTCATTCGCTGCCATTCTTCTCTAGCAAATATGACAATATCGGCTTTTCGGCTTTTTTCTTTTTCTGGTGATGCTGTCTTGAGCCGAACCTGCTTAGACTGGCGTGACACGTAAGGCAGATCATTTTCTTGGCAGTGATTTTCTAGGTAGGTACAAAGTCGCTCGATCAAATCCTCATGATTTGCATTTGGTTCTGATAATGGCACAGGAATCCCATCCACCAGTTCAAACTCTCTGCCTGATCCATCATCCCAGGCAAGAAACTCTTCAAAAGTTAGTGGTTTTGTGACGGCGTACATCGCCCTCACTCCATTGCTGACGGGTACTTGACTCAATGCTACCAAGATGTTGAGAAACTTCGCCCCAGTTAATAGGTTAGAAGTTTTAAAAGGCGATCGCTAAATTTTATATACTATCAAGGCTTATAGCGAAAATTGAACTTTTTGTATTTAATTCCCCAATGAGCATTTTTAACTGTACTGTATACACTTTAATAATAGGACTTACGCAGTATCTCTCTCAAATCCTCTTTTCTCCATGTCCTCTGCTTCCTCTGCGGTTTATTATTCCATAACTCTTGCGCAAGTCCCGTATAAATAGACTGTTGAGGCTGCTAGTAAAAAAGCACTATCACATGGCTAAGTCTCATAACTTCCAAGACGATAGAAGCGCTCACCCACGAGATCTGCTCGTTGATTTGCTTATTTCCATCTTCTTACACTCAATTTTGTTTATAGGGAGCAATTATTGGCTTCGAGCTTTTGTACCTGAGCAAAAGCAAGAGCTTTCCCAAGAAATTCCAATTGAGTATATAGAAATTCCTCCTGAGAAAACACAGACACCTCCAAAAACTTCACAACGAGCAAACAAGGATTCTGTTGCTGGCGGCAAAGCAAAACTTGAAAAACCTATTTCTGTTGCTAAGTCTGCGTCACCATCTATACCTAAAGAGTCTGCTTCAACACCTGAAGCTTCTGAGCCAGCAGAGCTATTACAGTCAGCAAAAACACAGCCCACACGAGGAGCATCAAATTTACCTCCTCAAAAACCACAACCCAAGCCTCTACCAACTGTGATCGCTTCTCCTACACCTAAACCATTACCAAGTGCGATCGCTTCTCCCACACCTAAACCATTACCAAGTGCGATCGCTTCTCCTACACCTAAACAATTACCAAGTGCGATCGCTTCTCCTACACCCAAGCCTCTACCAAGTGTGATCGCTTCTCCTACACCCAAGCCTCTACCAAGTGCGATTGCTTCTCCCACACCTAAACCATTACCAAGTGCGATTGCTTCTCCCACACCTAAACCATTACCAAGTGCGATCGCTTCTCCTACACCCAAGCCTCTACCAAGTGCGATCGCTTCTCCTACACCTAAACCATTACCAAGTGTAATCACACCTACACCTAAACCATTACCAAGTGCGATCGCTTCTCCTACACCCAAGCCTCTACCAAGTGCGATCGCTTCTCCTACACCCAAGCCTCTACCAAGTGCGATCGCTTCTCCTACACCCAAGCCTCTACCAAGTGCGATCACACCTACACCCAAGCCTCTACCAAGTGCGATCACACCTACACCCAAGCCTCTACCAAGTGCGATCACACCTACACCCAAGCCTCTGCCAACTGCGATCGCTTCTCCCACGCCAAAGCCTCTGCCAACTGCGAGTACACCTCCACCCAAGCCTCTGCCAAGTGTGATCGCCTCTCCCACGCCAAAGCCTCTGCCAACTGCGAGTACACCTCCACTACCAAAGCCTGAAAAAGTTGTAGTAGCACCCAACACTACACCAACGCAACCAAAGCCCACACAAACAGCGATCGCACCAACTACTCCACCAGTATCTAAACCTGAACAATCAGGGCAGTCGGGTGGATTGAGTGGGCAAACAACATCTCGAATTCCGGGGGCAGCAAGCAAATTGGGTGGGCCGCTCAGTGTATCTCGTGATAATTTTAGAGCAGAGGATCTCGCAGCCTTACCTAATTCCAACCGCTCCAACGAAGGATCTCAAAGCATAGATGCACGTCGAATAGATGCAGATATCAGCGCCTATTTAGAACAAATGCGGCAAAAAGTGAGGCAGTATTGGATACCTGGACTTAGTCAATCTTCCCGGCGAACTGTGCTTAACTTTACTATTAACCGTTCGGGTCAAGTAAGCAATATCCAAGTTGCCCGTACCTCTGGATTTGATGTAACTGATGAAGCAGCACTAAACTCTGTCAGGCTAGCAGCACCCTTTGCACCTTTGCCTACAGGATTTTCAAGTGACTACATTAATATTCAATTTACATTTTCTATCAATGTCTACGGAGAGCTAGATTTATCAGGAGGCGGCGGATAATAACTAGAAGGCGGAGGACAAAGAAAGATTATACCAATTCTCAAAAGTAAGCAACAGATGAGGACGCGGGGACGAAAAGACAACAAGACGCGGAGATTAGCATATCTACAGATTTTAGAGAAATGGTATTAAGTTGGCGTAATTATCCTAACTCTAATAACTCTCTCAGTTTTTGCTCAATTACCTCATTCACCAATTGATTACCTTGTAAATTCAGGTGAATATGGTCATGATAAAGACTTTTTGGGTTCTTGCTAGAGTTAAATATCGGTAAAAAATCTATATAGCTAATTTGCTGATTTTTAGTGAATTCACTTAAACGCTGGCGTGCTTTGAGTTCATAATCGCGGGGTTCTAATGGGCTAATTTCTCGCAGTAAGGGAGTCATGACAAGTAAAAAGTGACTTTTACTTGCACGCGCTAGTGTTTGGATTTTGCTAATAGCTTCCAAATTTACGCCCACACGATCGCCTGCTTCTTTCTGCACCGCTTCTAATTCTGGGATTAGCTTTGGCTTTTTGATGTAACGCTCAAACACTTCCACCAATGCCAAAGGAGGTTTTCGATCTGGATAGTTGCGATCGCGTCCAACTGGTAAAGAGGTAGGAGCAGTAGCGAATAAATCATCGGTATTAATTAGCAATATCACTACTTGAGCATTAAAACTACCAAACCTTTGTAAATAGGCTAATTCGTTTCTTGGCCCCCAAGAATTAGCTGAAGCATTTAGTACTTGAATTTGGTTGAAATTACGAGAATTAGTTAATGTTAGGGAATGTTGTAGCAAACTAGAAATCGTATTATTTTGATCTGTCCACCAACCGCCATTAGCAATAGAATCTCCCAACAACAATACTCGCAGGATAGAAGGTGGAGAAAGCTCTTGTATTGCTTCACCACGCATCGAATATTGATTAATCTCAATACGATTGCCATAGCGACGAGTCTGCTGGTTAGGCGCTAACAAGTAACCAATTTGTTCATCAGCAATGTAAATCAAAGGATTGCCGAAACCAAAAAGCGATCGCAGGGTGACTTCAATGACAATCAATAATCCCACAACGACTGTCAAACTTATGACCAAAACTTCTTTCACCAGCGCCTAACTACCAACTACTACAGGAGCAGATTTTAACAACAATCTCTCTGATTAGGGACTAGGGACTAGTGGCTAGGGACTAGGAATAAAGAAATCTTAATACCCTTTTCTCCAATACTCAATCACTACTCCCCACTTAACATGAGTAATTGTGACGATGCCAACTTCGCAAAGCTTAAAGAAAATGATAGTGAAAATTTCGCTTTAGTTGCGAATGAAAGGACTAAAATCGAAACGGACAGACAGACTAGGACTGTAACAAAGGAGGATTACAAAGCTATGTCTGACTTAAACCGAGGAATCATGAAATTTGAGGGCGCAGATACCCCAAAAGCAGTCACTATTTCTACGGTACTGCTGTTGGGAGCAATTACGGCTTTGATTATCTGGGCGCTGCAAGCAGCTTATGCAGTAAATTAAACAGAAGCCTCTATGAGGATAGAGAAACAATAAGTAGAAGACAGATGGCAGTAGACTTATAGAGGCGTTCGCCTTTGTCTAAAAATCGGCATCTTAGCATTTCATTTATGTCCACCTACTTATAGTTTTGTGTATCACCCAGAAACAGCAAAAATTTAGAATTAGTTTAAGTGTGGGCGCAATATACTAAAAGCGCCCTTACTAATTTCATAGGGAAAACAACAAAGGTATCTTTGAGCATAATTGCAACAAGAGAATTATTAGCCTGAAAATAGCATCCCTAGCTCACAAACCTGATATTTAGTTCTTTAGTCAAAAATTTTGAACTGATCCAAGCGATTAAAAAACTTTTTGCCCATCGTGCAGACTTCAGCAGAGTTAAAATCAAAGAGTGGTAAATACTGTATCTAGTATCGCAACATACAGAAATTACAGTAGATAAACTGTATTACCCTAAAGTGGCTTGGATAAAAGCAACATTACATCACCAAATCACAGGTAACATCAAGACAGTTATAGAAAAATATATCTAAAAAAATCCAAGATTCAAAATGTCTGAACTCTGGGGTGTCTTTGTTATCTTAATTGTCTGCCCCCTCTTGGGTGCATTACCGCTAATTGCTTGGATTATCCAAGCCCTCAAGGGGCTACAATTAGCGCAGGTTGGTACTGGCAATATAGGAGTCTCGTCTGCCTTTTACCACGGTGGCACACTGGTAGGAATTTTGGCAGTCTTGTCGGAAGCGTTAAAGGGAATTGCCGCAGTTTTAATCGCTCGTGTTTTTTTCCCAGATGGATCGGCTTGGGAGTTAATAGCCTTAATTGCCCTTATCATGGGACGATACTTGATGGGTAGAGGAGCAGGCACCACAAACGTAGTTTGGGGATTTTTGGTACACGATCCCCTCACAGCAGCATTTGTGATGTTGGTAGCAGGCATCAGCTTTACGATTTTGCGTGATCGACTATTAGCAAAATATGGAATTTTGATTCTGTTTCCAATGATTGTGGGAGTTTTGCACGTAGAAGATCCATTCCGAATTATTGCAGCTGTTGCTCTTGCTGCTTTACTCGGCTGGATTTATAAACAAATTCCTGATGATTTAGATTTGCCAGTTCAAGAGGCACAACCAGAGTCACAAAAAGCATTCCAGTTTTTTCGTGGCAACCGAGATATTCTCTCTCTAGATGATGATTTAGATGCTGCTGTGGTGGGATACAAAGCAGCAAGATTATCTCAACTTCAACGGTGGGGCTATCCTGTTCCTAAAGGGTGGATACTTTTGCCCTATGATGATCCCGAAGTGTTGATTGACTTTTTACAACCATCAGAATTAAGCCCTTTGGTGGTTCGTTCTTCTGCCATCGGAGAAGATTCGGAACAAGCTTCGGGCGCAGGGCAATATGAAACCGTTTTAAATGTCACAACAAAAGAAGGCTTACAACAGGCGATCGCTCAAGTTCGGTCTTCTTATGATCGTTCTGGAGCAGTACAATATCGACGCGATCGCAATCTCAAAGAAGCAGCTATGGCAGTGCTAATTCAGCAACAAGTTCAAAGTGTGTATTCTGGAGTCG
This sequence comes from Chlorogloeopsis sp. ULAP02, assembly GCF_038404745.2. Lineage (NCBI taxonomy): Bacteria > Bacillati > Cyanobacteriota > Cyanophyceae > Nostocales > Chlorogloeopsidaceae > Chlorogloeopsis > Chlorogloeopsis sp. ULAP02. Next base: position 20,004 of record NZ_JAYKTT020000085.1, read on the forward strand.
TATTCAGCCGCGATCCCATGACTCAAGAACAAGATGTTGTGGTAATTGAGGCTTTGCCGGGAAGTGCTGCCCAAGTAGTTTCAGGAAAATTTACACCAGAGCAATATCGCGCTTTTGTTGTTGATACAGAAAATTTAGCCTTGATTCAACTAGAGGGGAAAGGACGTGTACCACAAATCTTAATCAAGCAAGTTGCATACTTAGCTCGACGTTTAGAAGATCGTTATTACGGCGTTCCCCAAGATATCGAATGGAGTTACGACGGACAAACGCTTTGGATACTACAAACTCGCCCCATCAGTACCCTGCTGCCGATTTGGACGCGTAAAATAGCCGCAGAGGTAATTCCTGGACTAATTCGTCCCCTAACTTGGTCGATAAACCGTCCTTTAACCTGTGGTGTATGGGGAGGAATCTTTGCTTTGGTGTTAGGTGAGCGTGCTTTGGGATTAGATTTTAATGAAACAGCAACACTACATTATTCTCGTGCCTATTTCAATGCGACGCTTTTAGGAAAAATTTTTCGTCGCATGGGTTTACCACCAGAAAGCCTAGAATTTTTAACTAGAGGAGCAAAGTTAAGCAAACCGCCATTCACTACCACATTACAGAATTTGCCCGGACTTACGAAGTTGCTGATGCGGGAGTTATTTCTAGAAAGAGACTTTAAGCGCGATTTCCGCAAGCGATTTGCTCCTGGTTTATCTCAGTTATCCCAAGAATCACCAGATGAGTTGGAGCCTTCACAGCTTTTAGCCAGCATTGATTATATTTTGGAGCTACTGCGGAATGCAACCTATTACAGCATTATGGCTCCATTAAGTGCGGCTGTGCGTCAGGCAATTTCTAAAGTTAAGGATGTTGAGATTGATAATAGCTTGACACCAGAAGTCACAGCTTTGCGATCGCTACATGAATTAGCTGCCATAGCCAAACACAAATTCCCAAATTTAAATCCAGATCATGTGTTTGAGGAGATGGCTCGTTCTCCAGAAGGGCAGACAATTCTGATTGAATATGACAAATTATTGCAGCGTTACGGTTATTTGAGCGAAGTGGGAACAGATATTGCTGTTCCTACTTGGAAGGAAGAACCCAAAGCTGTAAAGCAGTTATTTGTACAGTTAATGCAGGGAGACGATCCGCCAAGATTGCAAACAAGCCAAGCTAAAAGCAAAAAAAATTTTCTCCAGCGGCGCGTCGATTTAAAAGGACGAGTGACGGAAGTTTATTCTAAGTTATTAGCCCATTTGCGTTGGGCGTTTGTAGCGTTAGAAAAGATTTGGTTACACTCAGGCATCCTTCAAGCAAGTGGCGATATCTTTTTTCTGGAGTTTGAAGAAGTAAGGCGTTTGGTTGCAGATTCTGATACCAAATTTATTGAACTTTTACCAGAGATAATCGCAACTAGGCGATCGCTTTTTGCGCAATATAGCCAAATTAATCCAGTACCTCTTTTAGTTTATGGCAATACTCCCCCGGCTTTACCTTCCCAAATCTCTTTATCTAGTGATCAGACATTGCGAGGCATTCCCGCTAGCCCCGGAAGAACAGTAGGACGAGTAAAAGTGTTGCGTAATTTCCAAGCTCTGCCAGAAATTGATCGGGAAACTATATTAGTTGTGCCTTACACAGACTCTGGTTGGGCTCCTTTGCTTGTCAGAGCAAAAGGATTAATTGCCGAGGCTGGAGGTAGGCTTTCTCATGGAGCCATCCTGGCACGGGAGTATGGTATTCCTGCGGTTATGGATGTGCATAATGCTACATGGATATTACAAGATGGTCAAAAAGTACGAATCGATGGAACTATGGGTATTGTGGAAATTGCTAACGATTTAAAACCAGAATGAAATTTACTTCTCTTAACGAGATCCCAGAAGAGCCAGTTTCCCATAACCCAGCAATTAAAAAAAGGTGATGCTCCAATTTGGGGAGCTACCTGGTTTGACTAACTTTTCGCAAGCGCGTTTTGCCCCCGGACAAATTGCCCCAGCACACGCGCATGATAATATGCATGAAGTATTTTTTGTAGAGGCTGGTACGGGAATAATTCGCATTGACGGCAAAGAATATCCTCTCAATCCAGGAAACTGCATCGCCGTAGAACCGCGAGAAATACACGAAGTAATTAATAATGGTGCTAGCGAGCTTGTTCTTACTTACTTTGGTTTACGAGTTCCAGTGTAGAGACGCGATATATCCCGTCTCTACACAGTCTGTATTGGCATCAGATTTTTTGATGAAATAGTATCACCTGAAAATGGCGTCAAAGGAAAACCGAATCACTTTCAAGGTTTTGGGAAGAACTACTTAGGTAACTTTTCAAACGTTCTGCAAGAGCTTTGACATGAGGCTCCAATATAAATGTGTAATGGTTTCCCGGAACGTTGACAACTTTAATATCCTTTGCTGCCATTACCGATAATAATTCCACCCATACTAAAGTTGGATCAGGAGCCATGATATGTTTCTCGCTTGCACGGAAGATAGTAACTTTTCCTGGATACGGCTGTCGCACATAGGAATAAGTCGCTTTGAGAGTACCAACCAATACATCGAGAATCCGGCGATTTTTACTGCGTTCCACTCCTGGTGGAAATATTTTGGCTTTTCTTGCTTTTTCGATGATGTAATCCAGTCGTTCGTCAACACTCAAATGTTGTATTTCTTGGGGTGTAACAAGATTATCTTGACCGAACATTCCACCAAATACTCTTGAGAGTACTCCTACTAAGTATTTGTTATCAATCTTCTTGTTTGGATCGAGAATAATGGGTAGATAAGAATCTAGTATTGCTAACAAAGATACTTCCTGTCCTTGTTTATGCAACTGCTGGGCAATTTCGTATGCTACAATGCCCCCAAATGACCAACCACCAATTTGATAAGGGCCATAAGGTTGAAACTTACGGATGGCTTCTACATAAGTACTTGCCATATCCTCGACTCGCGTCAAAGGTTCTTCATCATCATTGAAACCCTGAGCTTGCAATCCATAAAAGGGTTGATCTGTACCTAAATAACGTGCCAGGTTGAAATAACACAGAACATGCCCACCTGCTGGATGCACACAGAAGAATGGTTGCTTGTTACCTTTTGGTTGGATGGGAATAAGGAGTGAACTATTAGTTTGCTCGGAACTCAAATGTAGAACTTTGGCTAATTGCTCTATTGTCGGATTAGTCAAAAGCATAGATAAGGGCAATTCTTTCCCAAACTGCTGCTCAATAGCAGCTATTAAATAAATTGCTGAGAGGGAAGTACCACCAATTTCAAAGAAGTTATCTCGAACACCTACTGATTGAATATTTAAAATATCTAACCAAATTTTTGCCAGTTCCCTTTCAGTATCATTACGCGGCAGTACAGAACCTTGATTTTGACTAAAGCTGAAAAGATTTGGTTTTGGCAAGGCACGACGATCTAGTTTGCCACTGGGAGTTAAAGGCAATACTTCAAGAATGACGAAAGCCACTGGCACCATATAGTCTGGTAGTTTCTGTTTGAGGAATTCACGCAGGCTTTCAGGAGTAGGTTTTTCTTGTTCAGTCGTAATATAAGCTACAAGTTGTTGATCACCTGGGCGATCGCATCGAACAATTACTACTACTTCTCGTACATGGCAGTGGTGAGATAAAGCGTTTTCAATTTCCCCAAGTTCTATTCGTAAACCACGAATTTTTACTTGATAGTCACTTCTCCCAATGTATTCAATATTGCCATCACTTAAGTAACGAGCCAAGTCTCCTGTTTTGTATAAACAATTTTCTTGTGCCTTGCCAAATGGATTGGCAATAAATTTTTCCTGAGTTAAATCTGGACGATTGAGGTAACCTCTGGCAACTTGAACTCCTCCAATGTGCAATTCGCCAACAACGCCAATGGGTACTGGTTGGAGATGAGAGTCAAGAATATAAATCTGCGTATTGGCAACGGGACGACCAATAGGTATGGTTCTTAGATTACTCTCTTTTTGACACTGCCAAGCAGTGACATCGATCGCTGCCTCTGTGGGGCCATAAAGATTATGTAATTCACATTGCAAACACTGGAAAAATCTTGCTTGCAAATCTAATGGTAAGGCTTCACCGCTACATATAACTCGTTTGAGGCTGCTGCATTGTTTCACATCACGGCTGTCTAGAAACACCTGCAACATTGAGGGGACAAAATGGATGGTGGTAATTTGCTCTTGAATAATCAGCTTAACTAAGTAAGTACTATCTCGATGCCCTCCTGGTTTCGCAACTACCAAGCGTGCGCCATTTAACAAAGTCCAAAAGAACTCCCAAACGGAGACATCAAAACTAAATGGAGTTTTTTGCAGTACTCTGTCTGTAGAAGTTAGTTGATATGCCTCTTGCATCCACAACAAACGATTACAAATTCCCCGATGGGTATTCATTGCACCCTTGGGTTTGCCAGTAGAGCCAGAAGTGTAAATTACATATGCGAAGTTATCAGGTTTGACATTACTGATTGGGTTGGTATTTTGTTTCTGAGAAATTTTCTGCCAGTCTTGATCTAAACAGATAATTTGTGCCTGATGGTTCGGTAGCCTAGCTAGTAATTTCTGTTGAGTTAACAATACACTTACTTGAGAATCAGCCAACATATAAGCTAGACGCTCTGGAGGATACTCTGGATCTATTGGTACATAAGCTCCACCTGCTTTGAGAATACCTAAAAGCCCGACTACCATCTCTACAGAGCGTTCCACACAAATACCTACGAGTACCTCTGGTTTGACTCCGAAATTTTGCAAGTAATGTGCTAATTGGTTTGCTCTACAATTAAGTTCGCGGTATGTAAGTTGCTCTTCTTCAAAAGTAAGTGCAATCGCTTCTGGAGTTTTTTCTACTTGAGCCTCAAATAATTCATGCAGACATCGCGACAAATCGTAATCTCTGACTGTGGAATTCCACTCTACGAGTAATTGATGTTTTTCGCGATCGCTTAGTAATGGTAGTCGAGCAACTGACTCTTGAGGATTAGCTATGATTGCTACTAATAAATTTTGTAAGTGTTCGCCAGCGCGGGCAATAGTATCTACATCTAGCAAGTCACTGTTGTAGTGCAGGAAACAAATCAAAGATTCTTGAGATTCTAGTATTTCCAAACTTAAATCGAATTCTGTTCTTTGCTGAGGAATTTCAAAATACTCTAACTCTCTATTATTTTCATCAAATAACTTAGAGATAATTTTCAATTCATGCAAATAGTGATAAGCAAATCCTACCTGACAAATGGGGGGATAACTTAATTGAGAAAGTTGGAGTTGCCTAACTAAAAGAGGAAATGGATATGCTTGATGAGAAATAGTTTCTGCTACAGCAAATTTTACTTGGCTAAGATATTGTTGGAAACTCACATCACCTGAAATCGGTGTTCTCACTACCGCTAAATTAGCAAAATTACCAACTAGATTTTTAAACTCAGATTGATATCTTTGGGGTAATAAACCTACTAAAATATCTTCCATCGCCGTATAACGATGCAGCATTATCTGAAAAGCAGTTAATACAACTGTTGACAATTCAACATCTTCAGTAATAGCCAAATACTTGATTTTGTCAGTAATTTCTGGAGAAATACTAAATTTATAGCACGCACCTTTATAGCTTCTGAGCGGCGATCGCGATCGCGCACTTGGCAGTTCAAGAGTAGATAATTCTCCTGTAAGACATTGTTGCCAATAATGCCGCAGTTGCTTGCCTTCGGGACTGTTAAGCAGATTAATTTCTTGTTGTACGTAATCTTGATAGGAACTGCTCAGTGATGACAAGCTGATAACTGTATTGCTTTTTAGTTGATGATATAAAGTCAAAAGTTCATCTAAAAGTAATAACAATCCCCATTGATCGCAGGCTATACAATGCACTACCAGCAAGAGGACGTGATTTGTAGGTGTGCGACTAAATAAACTCATTCGCACAACCGAACCTACTGCTAAATCAAAAGAATATTGACTATAATCTAATATTTTTTCTTCTAATTTGTCTTCACTCCAGTTTGAAGCATCAACAAAATTTATCTCGGCGGTTATGGTAGTAAGCACTTGTTGTACTAATTTACCTTGCTTATCTATATAAGCAGTATGCAAAGACAGATGACGCTCTATAAGTTTTTCAAATGCCTGCTGGAGACACTCAACATCTACCTGCTGACGCCAATGAATTGCAAAAGCTATTTTATCGATGCAACTTTGTGGTTCTAAATTATACAAGAACCAAGCTTTGCGCTGTATTTCAGAAAGGGGGAATTCTTTGATTGAATCTATAGAAGATACTAAATTTATTTCTGTAGTCTGCATACGCAAAAGCTTTTATTTCAAGTCTGTACAAAGTTGCAAAAAAGTCTAATGTGTCTTTGCGGTTTTTTAAGAACTACAAAGACTTTAATAAAACACAAATCAATATATAGTTTGTAGTAGCGCTTAAGCGCTGACTACAAACCTAATGTTTAATCTCCTCCTAATTCCACAAGTTTACCAATGTTGAAATCTATCCTCGTCCAGCCCTTCAGCCGCCACAAATTATTAATTAATAGCAAGGGAATTTGCCAGTGATGCAACATCAAAAATGGTAATGGATCGTCCAGTTTGTAGATAGCATCAGTACCTCGCAATATATTCCGAATCCAAGTTCGTAATTGTGCTAAGGAACGAATACCAGTCAATCGCCAAACTTCGTGATACAGCCAGTAAGTCGGTTTGCTACTTAACAGTGGTTGCAAGGGTTCTGTCATTACTTCTTTGCCAAGATAGGCTTCTGCAACTCCTGGGCGATCGTGGAATGTGGTAATTGCAGAATGAGTGCGGGGGTTGCATTCAATCGCGTAAACATTACCATCTTCTGCTTGGATGAAGTCAAAAGAAATTTGTCCGGTAATTCCCAGCCCTTTGACAAATCGTGCGATCCATTCACTGATTTGGGGGTGATCTACGTGTTCGTAATTGACTTGAAAAGCTGAAGATTCACAACAACAGTGCAGTCTAATTTCTCCATCCCGAACTGTGCTATGAGTGCAAAATTCTTTGCCAGGAATGAACTCTTGCATAATCCAAGGCTTCTCGACGCTGATTGGCAAACTTCTGACGAATGCCTCTGTTTCTTCAGGTGTGTCGCAGGGAAGTTTGGTTAAATCTAAACGTCTAACCGAGTCGTAGGGAATACTCTTGAGGATATATTTGCGAGTTTCCTGGGAAAAATCGAAATTTAGGACTTGTTCGGGAGAGGTAATTTTGAATGATTTAGGAACCGATAACCCAAGCGATCGCGCTTTCTCACTGAAGGCAAATTTATCATCCAGCATTTGGGTAACGGCAGCATCGAAGTGGAAGACTTCGCAATACTGGGATAACACTGGTTTTGCCAGTGAGTCGTAGTAGCTGGCAATTGGACTTGTGACTGGAATGTAGACATCAATATTTTCTTTCTCAATGATGTCTATCAAAGCCTGAGTATAGGCTTGTGGATCTTGCTGCGGTACACAAGTGGTATAAAAATTGTCCACAGCTTTGGAAAAACGATGACCGGATAACCAGTACTTGTGGGTTTCCAGGAGTACAACTCGATGTCCAGCCGCATGAAATAACCTGGCAAGTTGTAATGCTTTGGTCATCTTAGCACCACTAATCAGGATATTCTTGCGATCGCCTGCTACTGTTTGTTCTTTTTGAAACAGTTTAGATAGTAAATTCCACAGTAAAGATACCAAAACGATAGTGGCGTTAATTGGCAATGCCAGTAAGAGCAATGTCAAGGTGCCAAAATTCTTGAGAAGGACATTGATTTTGCCCCCTACCGCTAAAGGTTGGACTGTGGATTGAGATTCTGTTAGAGAAATCGATTGTGCCATAGGCGTGTGAGGCTGAAAGCAAGTTTATGAACTAGGCTCTTAAGCGCCGAATAATCGTTAAGCCATCACGCAAAGGCAATAGCACTTGTTCGACACGAGAGTCGGCAGCAACAACGCGGTTAAATTCGGCAATTGCTGCACCGTTAGGAGTATGTTCTGTTGCAGGAAGATATACCTGTCCTTGCAGAAGGGTGTTGTCTACGCAGATAAAACCTTCTGGAGCTAACAAATTCTTATCCAACAAGGTATGAAAATACTCCACGTATTCCCGCTTATCAGCGTCTATGAACACAAAGTCAAATGTCTCTCCAGCCGCAGCCAATCTATTTAAAGTTTCCAGTGCTGCACCCAGTTCGACACGAATTTTCCTCCCGTGGGAAGATTGACTAAATGCTGCTTGAGCAAACTCTGCTGTATACGGATCAACTTCACAAGCTACCAACTCTCCATCGCTTGGTAGTGCTTCTGCCATCGCTAGTGCAGAATAACCAGTAAACATACCGATTTCTAGCACTCTTTTAGCTTTCGTCATGTGAAGAAACATTTTTAGGGTTTGCCCTTCCACATGTCCAGAGAGCATTTCCTGTTCTAGCGGACGTACTGTTGCTCCTTCGCTGAAGCGTTGCGTCCAGGCTTCATGGGCAGTTTTCTTTGCTAAGGCAGCCAGAGCAGGTGATTCATCGGTGGTATATTTTTCTAAGTACGGATCTAAGCCTGCTGCCAAAAGCCATGCCTGATTGAGGTTTTCTTTGACATCAGCAGGCAAGTCTGGAAGTTGATCGAGTTTCTTGATTATGCTTTCTAACTGCTGTGCCAGAATTCCTACAGGTGTCACAGGTCTGGCGGTGGGTTTTTCTACAACATTAGTCATTATTTTTCACTCCCCACAAGTTCTGGTTCTGGCTGATAGTTAACTGGATATACATCTATGCCATCACCACCACGGGGATAGGTTGTACATATTTGTCTGTGTTCAGCTAAAGCTGTGGCTAACTCTTCACGAGTCAAATCATTGACAAAGAAGCAAGAACCAATTGGTTTGGGCATTGCAGCACGTTGCTTGCCATCTCTTGTTAAAGTAATGGATTGGGTAGCACGCCACAACAATTCTTCATCTAAGAGGGGATGATCGAGAGCAAGTCCTAGACGGCTCATCAATCCCAGGATGCGATCGCGTTCTTGAGTTGTGATATAATCTCTTTTGGCAGCGAGCGTAGCAGATAAAGCCATATCGATATTGACTGCATGACCATGGAAAATAGGCACGCGGGGTGCAAGTTCTAAGGTTGGACTCCAAGTATGACCGTAAGCAATCACCCGATCAAGTTCTAATTCATGCAAGTTGGGAACTTCCAACTCCAACATGGTTTTGATTGCTTCGTAGGTAAGTTTATGAGCTATTTCCTTGATATCTTCTGTTGCGTCAAGATGCCCAAAGTGGGTATCAAGCAAATCTTTGCCATGCTCCTCTAACAACTCAAAAACTTCTTTGTTTGCAACCACAGCAATTTTTACTAGTTCTGCCATGCCATTACGTACTTGATCTGTGGGTAAGGTACGCAGGAAAGAGAAGTCAAGTAATACTTTTTTAGAAGCATGATATGCACCCAAACGGTTTTTGAGCTTCTTGTGGTTAACTGCAACCTTGATAGCCACACTGGCATCAATCAAACCAATGAGAGTTGTAGGAATGCGAATGTAATTGGAACTGCGACGGTAAGCTGAACAAGCAAAACCAGCAACATCTGTAGTTAGTCCACCACCAATCACAAGTACAGGCTCTTTGCGAACCAGCCTGAACTCTGCAAAAGCATCTATAATTTTCTCGAAAGATTGAATAGTCTTGTTTGGTTCGGTGATAGTAATCGGAAAAACCGTCAGATCAATGCCGTGATACTGAAAATACTCCTGCATTTTGCTGCTGTAGAATTTATAAACGTTGGCATCTACAACAGCCAAGCAGCGTCCAAAGCTTTTGTAACATTCTGCCAATTCTGAATTTTGGAGATTGAAAACTCCATCTACATAAACGAGGCTATATTCAATCTTCTCGTAACCTTCAACATGAAAAGCAGATTCAGTAGCTTCTAGCTTTGCCTGAACGATACTCATGATTTTTTGATCCTTAGTAATTGAAAACCGAAAAATTTATTCCCATCCAAGTTATGGATCGGGGTTTGCAGAGACTAATATCTCTACTTTCACAAATTACTTACTTGCAATTCCCAACCTCAATCTACAGTTTCTTTTTTATTACAAAGAAGTCCATTGCTAGGGTAACCAGGGCTATCTATTTTTATTGAGAAGTTAACGTGTTGAGTATCCAATCCACACTGCTAGTTAGAGCGCACTTTGGGTTCTATACAGCCCAGTTGTAATTACATTACATAAGTATTGACTAAAATTCAAAACTTATCTCACTTCTCAATTGCACGGATACTTCATAATGTTCCTCTATGAGAAAGTCCTGTTTTCCAGACAAAATTGCGGACATAGGGTTTTATCGAAATTGGGAATTGATCACAAAAACCTAGAGCAACTAACTAAATTGCTCAACGCGTATCCTGGATTTTACATTTCTAAACATAACATTAATTTACCAAATGTGTACCAAAAATTTCAGCAATATTTGGTAGGTAATGTCATATTTAAATTTCATTCTTTAGACAGATGGAGAAGTAATCAAATCTAACCACTAGCAACACCAACTAAGGTTTTATCAATAAAAGACAAAGCCCTAATATTTACTCTGCCAAGGATAAAACCACCATAAGAAATACCAATAGATGGCTTGTCTTCTCAGAGCATAAGAATGAAATATCAGAAATGAAATTTTTTTCGTCGAGAAAATTTTACTGATAGAACTTATTGTCGGCTTCTACTTCTAAGATTTTCGGGGGTAAAGAAATATTCCTCTTGCCCATCTCCCGGCTTCCACTTCAGATTACAACCGAGATTGACGTTTAAGTTGGGATTTAATGGCTTGCACATTACTCTTGAACCTTGAAGCTGGATAAGAACAGTCGTTAGTCCATCTACTAAATATTCAGTAGACTGAAAACCTTGATTAGCAACTATGTTTGAAACTTAAAACAATGGATGTGGCTAAAAGTAAGTAACTAAGAGTGTTTGCGGACAGTAGCAATCAACTGATTGCTATGAGATTCTAGTAAATCTGAGTCAAGCCTGTCGTGAAAACTAAGATGACTCAATTATATATGCACACTTTTAAAATTTCAAAGCAGAACATTGTCACTTTCTGTCAAGTAAATAGTGACCGTAAAAAAAGAAATTTATTAAAGAGTGTTACTAACTGTTTACTATACCAAAAAATTGCTTAAAAATAAAAAGCTTCTACTGCAAATCATCTAAATTTTTTTGATAAAAACTCATATCAGTAAAGGGTATTTTATACATCATCAATAATTGATATATTGCAATATTTGTCAATAAGCAATATTGCTCAAAACTATTTTAACCATACTATTTTCTATAACCAGAGTAACCATAACAAATTACACATTAGTTCTTTTGTCATCTGTCTATGGTTGCATTAACTTTAGATTGTACTAGTGTTGTAGAAAAGTCTCTTTTTCATCCACTACCCAATCTGTTGCAAATACTCCGGTGGCACACAATCTACCAACCAAACTCCATTCTCAGAACAGTAGAAAGTGTAACCTACCTCATGCATTGCTGCTGCATTTACGGCAAACACCACAGGTATTCCATGTCTTGCACCCACAATTTTTGCTGTAGCGAGATCCGCTGATAAATGGACGTGGTGGCGCAACATTTTGCAAAGTCCTGTTTGTAGAATTGATGCAACAGCTTTGTGTCCTGTGCCGTGATAAAGTACATCAGGAGGAACAATAGGTTCTAGTTGTAAATCAACTTCGACACTGTGTCCTTGATTAGCACGAATTAATGCACCTGTGGAATCAAAAGAAAAGCGTTTTTTATCATTGGTGGCAACAACTTCATTTAGTTCTGCGCGAGTGATTGAAAACTGATGTTTTTGACAGGCTGCTAATAATTCATCAACTGCAACCCAACCACCAGGAGCAAGTTTAATACCAAGGCGATGGGGTTGGTGACGCAGGTGTTTGCTCAGGTATTTGCTAATTTTGACTAGGCGAGAATTTTCCATTCCAACATTTGAGTACAGTTTTCTACCTCCCGTTGTAAATTATCCAGCGTTATCGTGTCATCAAAAGGTTCAAGACTTTGAGACGGATCTTAAGAAAACAATATACTGGCTTGTACCAAATCTACATTCCCACCACTAATAATCACACCAATTTTCGCACTTGGTGCCTTAACTACATCTTCAAGTAGTGCCGCTACAGCTAAGGCTCCTGTTGGTTCCACAACTATTTTTAAACGTTCCCACAAAAAGAACATGGTGCGAATAATTGCTTCCTCCGATACTGTCACCATATCATCAACATATTGCAATACCAAGGGAAAAGTAATTTTACCCAAACTGGGAGTGCGCACACCATCAGCGATCGTATCTGGATTATTTACTATGTGCAGAGTTTTGCTGTGAAAGGAACGAGTAGCATCGTCGGCACGTTCTGGTTCTACGCCAATCACTTTACAATTGGGTAACAGGTTTTTGGTAGCGATCGCACTACCAGAAAGTAACCCACCACCCCCGCAACACACTAACAGTAAGTCTAGTTCACCGACTTCTTCAATTAGTTCTTTGGCTGCCGTACCCTGTCCCGCTACTATATGAGGATGGTCGTAAGGGGGAATCATAGTTAAGCCCCTTTCCTGTGCTAAGGTTTGGGCTAATTCTTCCCTGTTTGTTTTTTGGCGATTGTACAAAATTACTTCAGCGCCGTAATCACGGGTAGCCGCTTGCTTGACTGCGGGAGCATCATCTGGCATGACGATGGTGGTGGGAATATTTAATAACTTTCCAGAAAGGGCGATCGCTTGGGCATGATTTCCCGATGAAAAAGTCACAACGCCTTTTTGTTTTTGTTCTTCTGGTAGTTGAAAAAGTGCATTATATGCGCCGCGAAATTTAAAAGAACCCGTGCGTTGAAAATTTTCGCACTTGAAAAAGACTTGGTTGGTGGTACGCTGGTTGACGGTTGTTGAAGTGAGAACCGGGGTACGGTGAGCAACACCAGCAAGGCGCTTGGCGGATGCTTTGATGTCGGCGAAAGTCACAGAGTTAGGCTTTAACATTGACAATTGGCGTTGCTAAATTAAATTGCAGACATTAGTTTATCCCGAAACCACAAGGCGGATGTATTTGCATGGGAAGGTGCGCTAGGCGATCGCATAATCACATACAAGTAAGTCGGTGTTAATAATCATAATTAGTTTGTAGTAGCACTCAAGCGCTACTAAAAGCCAAATATAGAGATTTTGCTTTTAGTCACATAGTTTGGTTTTTTCTCGCCAACTTACTTAAGTATTCCCTTTTTAATTGAAAAACTTTATCATCTGTTTAAGATACCAAAGTGACGTAACACAAGCAATGACCATTACTTTAACACTGAAAGAACAAGATGAACTACATGAAGAAGCTGAACGTCAAAGCTTGCAAAATCTAGAAAAATTTGAAACTATTTCTCAAATATCTAGACAATTAGGCAAAGGCTGTGTCAGAGAGATTGAGGTATATCCAAATCTCTGGCTTTCAATTGATAATTGGCAATATCACGATGATGTCCGTTGTCAAGTACCTGTTGCCGAACATCCCTTACATTTTAATGTTCTACTTTCAGGAAAAAGGAAAAGCGACTACGGAACGTTTGGGGAAGGATACACACTCATTTCTGGTGGTGGGATTCAACCTCAAATGACTGAGGAGACTGAGAAATTTCAACATATTTTAGGCGTTCAAATTTTAATGCCACCCTCAATGTTGGCAAATTTTTTCTCTGGAGAAGATGGAGAAATACTTCCTCAGTTAAAAATGCTTGCACGGGATAATGATTGGCAGGAGCTACTTTATCTGAAAACGACTCCAGCAATCCAGGGCGTAACACAGCAAATTATAAATTGTCCCTTTTCTGGCATCACAAAACAGGTATATTTGCAGGGCAAGGTGTTGGAATTGTTGGCATTACAGCTAGCTCCACTGATTGCAGATGATAAAAAGTTGCCACCACCACGCCTAAAGTCTAAAACCATCACCCAACTTCATCACGCAAGGGAAATTCTACTCTCCCGCTTGGAAAATCCCCCATCCGTATTAGAATTAGCCACGATGGTAGGGGTAAGTCCTCGCACCCTCAAACGCGGATTTCCGGAACTTTTTGGCACAACAGTATTTGGCTACCTAACTGATAGACGCATGGAGTATGCAGAAAAGTTACTACGACAAGGAAATATTACCGTTACCGAAGTAGCTAATCAAGTTGGTTATTCTAACCCAGGACACTTTGCTGCTGCCTTTAAGCGTCGGTTCTGCATCACACCCAGGCAGTGTTTAACAGGTAATAAAATAGCGTAATGCCCTTTGTGAGTAGATGAGATACCCTTTGTGAGTAGATTTAATTGCTAGCTCTTTTATATACTCTGTTTTACCAAATAAATAAGAACTATTTTCAATAATCCCAGGTAAACAAATTTTTCTGAGCCAGCTTTTTCAGCAGGTTGAGGAATTTTTGTATTTTGCTTCAAGTGTGGGAGTTATTTTCAGGAGCTTTTATGAAGGGTTGGCAGTTATATATCGGTATTCGTTTGGGGCTGGTAATTAGCCTATCAGGATTTTTAGGTATTGTTTCTATTCAACCTGGATTGGCAGAAAAATCAGGAAATGAGGAAAATAAATCTAAATCCATATATGTCACCTCTCCAACTCCACAACAGCAGAGAGATTTTAAAATTCCCCAACTGAGTGAGTTAGAAATTCCTATCACCAGCGCTCAACGATTACTGGTACAGTCACCCACACCACAAACCACACCCGCGCCAGCAATTATACAAATCACAGGGGTGAAAGCTAATCCCACCAACGAAGGTGTGGAGGTGATTTTAGAGACAACTCAAGGAACTCAACTGCAAGTCACTAATCGCAGTGTAGGTAACAATTTTATCGCCGATGTGCCTGGCGCGCAGTTGCGTTTACCGTCGGGAGAGGCTTTTATATTCCGTTCCTCCAAACCAATTGCGGGAATTACTGAGATAGTAGTTAATAATATTGATGCCAATACTGTGCGAGTGACAGTGGTAGGTGAGAAAGCATTGCCTACGGTTGAATTATTTGATGATAATGTCGGGCTGGTTTTTGAGGTAACATCTGCGGAAGTGGCAACGCAGCCACCCCAAACACCGTCAGCAGAAGAACAGCCAACAAGTGAGGTGCCAACCCAAGAGGAAACAGCAGCACAGCCAGATGAGCCGATTGAGTTGGTGGTAACGGGAGAGCAAGATGGGTATAACGTGCCAAATGCGAGTACAGCAACGCGGACAGATACACCGATTCGCGATATTCCCCAATCGATTCAGGTGGTGCCGCAACAAGTGCTAGAAGATCGCAACGTCAGAACTGTAACTGAGGCGTTGGAAACAGTCAGCGGTGTAGCTAGTGGTGCTAGAATCTATGGTGGTGCGCCGATTACATTCAAAATTATCAGAGGATTTGACCAGGCGGGTTCAGGCACTGTAAATTTCCGAAATGGTTTGCCAGATGGTGATTTCTACACCCTCACACCCATTGGGACAATCGAGCGAGTGGAAGTTCTCAAAGGCCCAGCCTCAGTTTTGTTTGGAGCTGGGGAACCGGGTGGGATTGTCAACACAGTCACAAAACAACCCCTGAGTGAACCTTATTACAGGCTTGGGTTTGAGGCAGGAAATTATGGATTTTATCAGCCCAGCATTGATTTATCAGGGCCTTTAGATACTGACAAAAAGGTACTTTATCGGTTTATTGCCAGCTATCAAGGTTCAAGTGATTTTCAAGGTTTTTCCGACACAAGACTGACGACGATCGCACCCTCAATCACTTTTAAATTGGGAGATCGGACAAATTTAGATCTTTACTATGAGTACACTCACCTTTTTGCCGATCCTGCTGCTGGTCTTTCTACTGCTGTGTTTCTGAGCGATGGTAGTTTAACACCCCGCAACTTTGCCACATACTATCCTAGTTTACAGTCGGTCGATGCCACCTCTCAAAAATTTGGCTACATCCTCAATCACAAGTTTAGCGATCGCTGGCAGATTCGGAATAATGTTGCTGTCAGTCTGACTAGTTTTGCAGAAGATGGAGCTACGGGTTTTACACTCACAGACGATCGCTTTTTGGAGGGATTCGATGTTTCCAGAGCTCAATATCAGAGAAACAACTATTTTGGACAAATCGACTTGCTTGGGAAGTTTAATACCGGATCGATTTCCCATCAAGTCTTAGCAGGTTTTGATTTCAACCGCTTTAGTAATGTTGGCGATCGCATCAATGCCGATACACCTCTACCTCCTTTAGATATCCGCAATCCAAATTACAATATCTCAACGCCCACATTTTCGACACGTAGTACATTCTCTGACTTTGATTTCGTGAGGCGATCCTACGGTGTATACCTCCAAGATCAGATCGCTTTCAGTGATAATCTAAAATTACTGATCGGCGGTCGTTATGATTGGATTTCAACTGACTTTGAAGCAGATGTCAATATAGGCGGAGACGTAGTTGTTTTTCCAACACAGAATGATGGTGCCTTCAGCCCCCGTGTCGGTTTAGTGTATCAGCCCAGCGAAGAAGTTTCTCTCTATGCTAGCTACACTAGGTCTTTTTACCCTATCTCTGGATTTGATAATGTGAATCCGGATGTCAAATTTGATCCGACGAGGGGAACTCAATATGAAATTGGTGTTAAAACCGATTTTCTAGACGGCAGGCTTTCGGCAACGCTAGCAGCCTACCAACTCACCAAGACAAAGGTTCTCACAACCGTTGTCACATCCGATCCCATTAACCCTGTACGTTCGATTCAAACCGGGGAGCAACGCAGCCGAGGAATTGAATTAGATGTGACAGGTGAGATTTTGCCTGGGTGGAAAGTGACTGCTGCCTATGCCTATACCAATGCAGAAATTACTGAAGATGAAACTTTCCCGGTTGGCAATCGATTGGCAAACGTGCCAGAGAATCAAGCCAGTCTTTGGACAACCTATGAAATTCAGAAGGGCGATTTGAAAGGTTTGGGATTTGGTTTGGGGCTGTTTTATGTGGGTGCGCGGCAAGGAGATTTGGATAATTCGTTTGAATTAGACGATTACTTCCGTACCGATGCGGCGCTTTATTACCGGAGAGATGGTTTTAATGCAGCAATTAACGTGCGTAATGTTTTTGATATAAACGCTGCCGCATTTGCCTACAGCAGGACATATGTTCAAAGAACCGAACCCTTTACAATCATTGGTTCTATCAGTTGGGAGTTTTAACTAGTTATGTGGTTGATTTTGGTTGAATAATGTGGCACAACACAGTTTAATTTTGTGAACTACCTCAAAACTAACCTGATGAGAAACCCAATGCATCTATTGAAAAAGTTATTTCTTTTAATGGCTTTTTCCTTCCTTTTAATTACAGCTTGTCATAGCTCAATTACTCAAAAACCTGAGATTTCAAAAAAACAATTAGCCACTTCTGAGTGTCGAGTAATTCAACACAAATTAGGTGAAACCTGTATTCCCTTAAAACCGCAGCGCATTATTGCACTAGAGGACGCCTGGATCGTAGATCCCTTATTGGCTCTTGGGATCAAACCAGTGGGTACAGTAACCTTTGCCAAACAAGTAAATGTAAATTTCCGTGGTTTGTCTGCTGATGAGCTTGCAGGAATTGAGATAGTTGGAAATGGAAGTCAACCTTCTCTAGAGAAAATTCTTAGGCTGAAACCAGATTTAATTTTGTCATTCGACGATCCCTTTGATAATAACAATTACAAACTACTATCACAAATTGCCCCCACAGTACCTATAGAATTTAACAGAGTCAGACATTCTTTTAAGGATAACCTTCGATTCATTGCTCAACTAGTAGGTCGGGAAGAAAAAGCAGAAAAAATTCTCCTTCAATATCAAGAGCGAATTAAAGAATTACAGAAATTATTAGTTAATAATAATTTAGATAAATCGAAAGTTTCTATTCTTGAATATTTAGGAGGTAATACGTTTGAATTGCAAAGAGGCGACATCATATACTTTCAGGTTTTCAGTGACATTGGTTTAGATATGCCACATAGACCTATAAATCCTGATGATTTTGTCTTATTTAATATAGAAGTTATTAATAAATATGATGCCGATATTCTATTTATTGTGAGTTTAAAAGGCAACAAAGAAAAGTTATCATCTCATTTTAATGGTATTTTATCTTCACTAAAAGCAGTCAGAAATAAGCGCACGTATATAGTAGATCCATATTTATGGTGGGTATATGGCCCTTTGGGAGTAAATAAACTATTAGATGAGCTTCCTAAATATCTGCTAGAAAGTGCATGAAATTTCTATTTTTATAAAAATTTACTTAATAAATTAAATACTCTGTGCATAAATCGGTTACCACTAAGAGTGCTATATAAACATTAACTAACCGAATTTACCAATGATTCTCTCACGTACAGGTAACAATACTTTAGTTCTGGGCAACTTAATTACAGCAGCAGGTTTTGGCACAGGTGCAGGAATAGCAATGTTATATGTAATCTGTGCAGTGTGTATGTTTTTGATTGGTTTAATAGGGTTTCGTGTATCTTCACTCCGAAATTTGGAAAAAACCATATCTGACTATGATGAAGTGACAGTTTAAACTGAATTGAATGTAGCATCATGGGTGAGATGCTGATTTACGCCTATGACTTCCCAATCTATTCCCCCGCTTCCTCCTCAGCAAACTCTGCCGACAATGTATGATTTACCAAGTGAGAACCCTGAGGAACCCGGCTTGCCAGACGATTTTCACTTTTTACAACCTTTATTGCTGTTTTTAACCTTTTTACCTGTAAATTGGAATCCCGAACTAGTTTACAGCGCCGCCGATCTCAATCTCTACTACGATGTTCGCCATCCCTTGCGGTACAAACGCCCCGATTGGTTTGGTGTAGTGGGGGTGCCAAAATTATATGCAGGGACAGATTTACGTTTGAGCTATGTAACTTGGCAAGAAGGTGTAAATCCCTTTGTTGTCGTTGAATTGTTATCTCCTGGTACAGAAGCCGAAGATTTAGGCGAAACAAACAGTCAAGTGGGGCAACCTCCTACAAAATGGGAAGTGTATGAGCAGATTCTCCGGGTTCCCTACTATGTAGTTTTTAGTCGCTATACAAATGAGCTTCAGGGATTTCACTTAGTCGGCGGTCACTATGAACCTATGCCTATTAACGAAGAGAGATTGCTGATGCCAGAATTAGGCTTGAGTTTGAGATTATGGCAAGGTTCCTTTCGTAACATTGAGCGGTGGTGGTTGCGGTGGTGTACTTTAGACGGGGAATTGATTCCTATACCTGAGGAGGAAGTACTGGCTGCACGACAAGAAGTTGAGCAAGCAAAACGACGTGCAGAACAATTAGCTGAACGCTTGCGTCAGTTGGGCGTAAATCCTGATGAGTTAGATTCAAGATAAGCCAGAGGCTCTTAATTCTTGTTACCAGGTTCAACCGGGTAACGAGAGTCTTACGCTTTTTCCACAAAGCTGTAATTATTCCAATCACCTACAGGTTGATAACCGATCGCTTGGTAAATGTGGTTAGAAGTCGGATTTGCTAAGTCAGTGAACAAAAAGCAGTATTTATGCCCTTGGTTGAGTAGTGTTTGACTTAAGGTTGCAACGCAAGCACTAGCATACCCTTGTCTGCGGTACTGTAGAGGAGTATACACCAAACCGATCCGCACACCGTTGGGTGTAGGTTGACCACTGCAAGCCATTGAGACACTCATTTCATTTTCCCACAGGTAAATATTACCTTGACGCAAGCTGCGTTCAACCCATTGTTCTGAATTTGAGTTAATACTTTCGCCAATTTCCAACCAAAAAGCTTCACACCAGTTTTTGAGCAGTTCCCTATCACTTTCCCTCGCAAGCCGTAAGTAGCCTTTTGCTGTGGAAACAAAATTTACTTTTTCTAGTTGAAATGCACGCGTTGCCATCTTCAATTTATACGATTGACCACTTAGCGATCGCCATTTTTCTGCAAACGCTTGTGCCTCAGCCGTAGGAGCATTAACTCCCGGTAGCGATCGCGAAGATAAATACAAGTCTTGGGCGATCATCTCCACTGCACGCCCATCTTTGATTTGCGACAACAGCAATACATGAGGTGGAGTTCTCATTGCTACTGCAACAATATCTCCGCCTGCCTCCACAGTTGCTAAGTAGGGTTGGCTTTTATAAACTTCTGGATGGTGAATTAAGGTGTTAGCAATTCCCAATTGCAAGTTATGCAATGCTTCTTGATTCAGCAAATATTCCTTTACTAAATTATAAAATAGGCTTGCATCTTCAAAATGATGGAGTTTCATTTTTACTCTTTTATAAAAATTATTCTTAACTCGACTTTATGTATTTTTGAGATATCCTGGTGGCGTATACAAAATTGATTGCACACTATTGAGTACAGATTAAGACTAAATATTTAGAATTTTAGGTTAGGAAAGTGAAAAAAATCTACTTTTTAGGAGGAAAATTAATTAGTTTGATCATGCTGTTGTTTGTATGGAATTCATCACAACAGTTTGAACTGAGAAGTGAGGTAGTACCAATCCCAACTTCTTCACAACTTAAAAATATCCGGTATAAGCGGCGTACATTATCGCAAAGTATTGTTCATATTCTCTTAATTCCTCCTAATAGCAAATATTTAATAGTTCCTGCATTATCAACAAAACTAATTCACTTAGAAGACTTTGCAAGACAATATCAAGCACCAATTATCTTAAACGGTGGTTTTTTCGATCCAGTAAATCAAAAAACTACATCAACGGTTGTACTGCAAAAGCAACTGGTAGCAAATCCTAGAAACAATGAGCGCCTCATAAATAATCCTAATCTCAAACCTTACCTTGATAAAATTTTTAATCGTACAGAATTCCGTCGATATCAGTGCGGACAAAATATTCGCTATGATATTGTACCGCGTAGTGAAAAATCCCTGCCCGGTTGCCAATTAATTGATGCTTTGGGTGCTGGCCCCCAGTTACTGCCACAATTAACATTAGAGCCAGAAGGCTTTGTAGATCCAATCAACAAAAGAGATGCAATTGGTAGCAACCAACCCAATGCTAGAACGGCTGTGGGGATTAAGAGCGATCGCACTATTATTTTGGTGATGGTTGCCCAAAAGTCAGATTCTCCCCGTAACTCAGGGATGTCTTTACCAGCAGTGGCTAATTTGATGAAAAGTTTAGGTGCTGAAAAAGCAATGAATTTAGATGGAGGAAGTTCTTCGTCTCTTTATTATCAAGGTAAGTTTTTTTATGGAAAAGTAGATCAAAAAGGCAATCCGATTAAACGACCTGTAAAATCAGTTTTACTCGTTCAAGAATTGTAAAAGAGTCTAAGTAGAAGGCAGCTATACAGGGGGCAGAGGAGCCACTGCGCCCTTGCGGAGCCAGTGCGTTGCGGGGGTTCCCCCCGTTGTAGCACCTGGCGTCGGGTTAAGCGCGTTGTAGCACGTGGCGTGGCAGAAGGGAAGAAACCTTTTTATCCGTTCTGTTGTACGCAGTTCATGATGTATCTTCTACTTAAATAACTTGTTAATTTTTTACATTTATGTTCAACTTTATTCCCTATTTGCCTTTAGCTCAAGCCGCTCCATCTTCCGAAATACTACAACAGGAAATTTTCAGTCCTCAACAAACACGTCCTTTACCTGGTCAACTCGACTCAGTACCCGTGTTTAATAGTAATAACCCAGAAGTGGTTAAGACTGAAGGCATTCTACTCTCCACCTTTCCCCCACAAGGCAAAAAAGTGCCAGCCGCTCACCTCAACTTTCCATTTCAGGGACGGTTTGATTTATTTTCTCACCATATTGCCAGAGCAATTGAAACTCCTGATGACTTGCGCACTCTTCACTTGGGAGTAATTGTTTATAATCCCAGCGATCGCCCTGTCACTGTAAATATATTGCAAGCAGCCAGTTATGTGAGTCAGCCCGATGCGCCTTTTATCAAACTTCCCCCCATGCTAGATAATACCTTGGGAAATATTTATGCCGGGCCGGGCGATCGCGTCATGAATGAAGTGCTGCGCTTAAGACGCCAGCAAGGATGGGCAGCCCAATTGGTAATTCCACCAAAACAGAGTCGGATGCTGATGAATCATCCCATTCCAGTACGCCCGCTGACGCCACCATTAAACGGGCGCTCTACTCTTTTGCGTTTAAGCAGTAACGGGCCAGTATACATGGCTAATCTTGCCATGTTTGCCAAACAAAATCAAGATGGCAGCGAGCGATCGCCTTCTTTAGAAGAATGGCAGAATCTATTGGAAAATGGAGATTTCGCCGGGCCGCGCGAACCAGCCCCCAGCCCTCCCGATAACTTGACAGGGCCGGAAATCTACGGTCGAGTAGCAGCAGTAGCCCTTGGTTCTCGTTGGCGATCGCAAGTTACCGATTCCAATAGTCTATACCTAGCAATTCCTGAAACGGGACAAGCTTATTCCTACGGTTTGAGTACCCTGCTTGCAGGTAAAATGGGTACCGGACAAAACCAAAGTGCCAAACTTTTAGCACGTTATCCCGGCACTGCTTACGAAGCTCACGGCAACTACGGCATTGAATACAATATCTCTTTACCGTTAATTAACAATACGGGTACTATCCAGACAGTAAATGTGCTGTTTCAAACACCTCTTAAAGAAGACGAATTAAGCAAACCGGGACTGCGCTTCTTGTCACCACCAGAACCACGAGTATTTTTTCGAGGCACTGTACGTATTCGCTACAATGACGATAAAGGCTTACCCAGAACTAAATACTGGCATTTAGTTCAGCAACGAGGGCAGATGGGAGAACCACTTGTCCAATTAAAAATGGCTGCTGGCGAAAGACGACTGGTAAAAGTAGATTTTCTTTACCCACCCGATGCTACTCCTCCTCAAATGCTTACTGTCGAAACTTTAGAGAAAAGATAGGGCAGAAGGCGCTCAAATTATTACCCTACGCCAGCCCTTACAGTCCGGAGGACACACCCAAACGTCAAGGCAGAAGTTGCTACAGGGAGGACGAAAGTTGCTACAAGCTGCGCGAAACACCCAAACGACGAGGCAGAAGTTGCTACAGGGAGGACAGAAGTTGCTACAAGCTGCGCGAAACACCCAAACGTCGAGGCAGAAGTTGCTACAAGCTGCGCAAAACATGGAAACGTCGAGACAGAAGTTGCTACAGGGAAGACAGAAACAGTTATCGCTTATACCAATTTTAAGAACAAACAATCCCTATGGATGTAGCGTTTGTTATGGTGCGAAAGTACGGCACCACAAATCGTGGATAAGCTTTTTCCGACAAGAATAAACTATATGATATGGACTTATTCGACCAACATCTTACTCAAGTAACAGAAACAGAAGCACCACTAGCAGCGCGGATGCGTCCGCGATCGCTTGATGAATTCGTTGGGCAAGATCACATTCTCGGACAAGGGCGCTTGCTTAGACGTGCGATCAGTTTAGATCAACTATCCTCGTTAATTTTCTACGGGCCGCCCGGTACAGGCAAGACTACCTTAGCCCGTGTGATTGCCAACACTACCCGCGCTCATTTTATTGCTATCAATGCTGTGCTTTCCGGCGTTAAAGAAATTCGCGCAGCTATTGAACAAGCTCAAGAACGGCGTAAGTTTCACAACCAAAGAACAATTCTCTTTGTTGATGAAGTTCACCGTTTCAATAAATCCCAGCAAGATGCGCTCCTGCCGTGGGTGGAAAATGGAACGGTGATTTTAATTGGAGCGACAACAGAGAATCCTTACTTTGAAGTTAACAAAGCCCTAGTCAGCCGATCGCGTATTTTCCAACTCAAGCCACTCAACGATGAAGATTTATATGGCATAGCCCAACAGGCACTAACTGACACCGAGCGCGGTTACGGTAACAAGCAAGTGCAAATTGAACCGGATGCTCTGGCACATTTAGTTAATGTTGCCAATGGTGATGCTCGTTCATTACTCAATGCTTTGGAATTGGCAGTAGAGACAACACCACCCGACACTTCAGGAGTAGTTCACGTCACCCTTGCAGTAGCAGAAGAATCAATTCAACAGCGTGCAGTTCTCTATGACAAAGAAGGGGATGCTCACTTTGATACTATCAGCGCCTTCATCAAAAGTGTACGCGGTTCTGATCCAGATGCGGCTTTGTACTGGCTAGCGAAAATGATCTATGCAGGCGAAGATCCGCGTTTTATTTTCCGTCGCTTATTGATATTAGCTAGTGAAGATGTGGGGCTAGCCGATCCCCAAGCAGTTGTAGTTATCAATGCTTGTGCCGAAGCATTTGACCGTGTAGGGATGCCGGAAGGGCGTTATCATCTAGCACAGGCAACACTGTATTTGGCAAATGCACCCAAGTCAAACAGTGTCATGGGCTTTTTTGATGCTTTAGCGGCGGTAGAAAAAGAAAAGGAAGCGGAAGTTCCTACCCACCTCAAGGATGCTAACCGCGATCAGCAAGGTTTTGGACATGGAGCAGGATATCTTTATCCCCACGCCTACCGGGAGCATTGGGTAGCGCAGCAATACTTACCTGGTAGCTTGCAAGGACAAGTTTTTTACCAACCATCAGAACAAGGTTACGAGCAGTCGATTGGTACGCAGGTAGCGCGGCGGCGAGAAGCTCAACTGGCAGCGATGGTGGAAGGTATAGGTTTAGCGCCTGTAGAAATATTAACCTATGGAAGTATAAATCGCTCCTCGGAAAGATGGTTGCAACGCACCCTTTCGCAAGTGGGAGAACAGTTAGGTGCAGTGCGCGATCGCATTTTCACTTCTGCTGATGTGCAGCGCCATCACGTGATTTTAGATATCAATGCGGGTAGTGGTTTGCTGACTTGGGAAGCAGTACGTCGCGTTCCTGAAGGTGGAGTTTATGCTTGTGCTCGCACAACAACTGATGCCAATGCTTTACAAGAACAAGCGGCGGCACTGCCAGAGCTTACCCGTCCAATTGTTGTCTCTGCTACATTAACTGAGCTACCAGCAATTTTAGAAACACAAGCGCCAGATATAAAATTTGACCGAATTATCGGGCGTAATGGTTTATTTGCAGAATCGGATAAAGTAGCTACAGCTAAAATCTTAGCAAATTTAGTGAAAAAATCAGGGCTAATTGTATTAGCAGAGACAGTGCCGCTTTACACGCAACGGTTTTATCGTTTGCTCGATCCTAATAAAGTAAATGCTCAGTTGTACGAGCGGTTAGTGACTGCTGAAGAAGCAATTTACACCGAGCCAAAAGACCCAATGCTAAACTGGGATGCCGACGATTTACGCAAGGCTTTTAAGTCTGCTAGTTTGGTAGTAGAAGTGATTCTAGAGCGAAGTTCCACGCAAATGCATATCACATCAACCTTTCTGAATCGCTTATTTGCTTCTAATCCCACTCGCCCAAGTTATGCAGAACGTCTGGCTGGCAATCTGAAAGCAGAGGAAGTACGCGCTGTACAAGAAATATTCACCCAACACTTACTCAATCAAACAGTTACTTGGGAAAGCGCGATCGCTTTTGTTAAAGCTAGTAACAGAAGAGGACAAGGGGACAGGTGACAGGGGACAGGTGACAGGGGGCAGGTGACAGGGGACAGGTGACAGGGGACAGGTGACAGGGGACAGGGGACAGGTGACAGGGGGAAAAGGGGACAAGGAGAAGAATTTTCCTCCTCTGCTCCTGAAGCCCCTCTGCCCTTCTGCTTCTTTCCTAGCCCCTATTTTCAGGTGAAAAAAGCGACTTAAAACTGCAAACTACCTCCAAGGTATGTGGTACGCATCAAACTAGTTACTGAAAATGGTAGGAAATCTATCCGTAGTCAGTACAGGACGCTCACAGCCGAATTGAATGCATGATACTTTGTCTATCCAAATTCGGTAGAACTCCTGTGTATATCTGATGCAACTGTCAAAGCATACTTGAAAGCAGGCGACAGCACACAGTAGTTGATACTTCTTGAATTGCTCTGAGAGTCTGTCTTGAAAATGGGTATGGAGGTGTAAGGGTGTGGGGGTGTAGGGGAAGAACCTTTTTCATGCCTGCTGGTGTATGCAGTTCATGACGGCTACTTACTTTCCCCATTCCCTGTTCCCTGTTCCCTATTCCCCGTTCCCTATTTAACATTGGATGAGTGAATGTCTCGTGTTTCTATAATTATTCCCACTTTAAATGAAGCAACCTGTTTGGGACGCACATTGCGCCAACTAACTTTACTAGATCCGCCTGCTTGGGAAGTTTTAGTAGTAGATGGCGGTAGTGAAGATGAGACGGTGGTAACTGCGAAGCGCAACTTTAAATTATTCTCTCCAGCCACACAGGTGCAAGTTAGATCGTGTGCAAAGCGTGGACGTTCTGTGCAGATGAACTATGGAGCCTCTTGTGCCACTGGAGAAATTCTTTGCTTTCTCCATGCAGACACTTTGGTACCAGATGACTTAGTGGCTGTAATTGAAGAAACCTTAGCAGACAAAACAGTTGCTTGTGGGGGATTTATTTCTGTGATGGCAGGTGCTCAAAGAACTCATTGGGGTATATCTTTGGTTAATTACTTGAAAACCTATTTCTTTCCGCTGCTATTTAAACCGCTGCTATTTTTTCAGGGATTGCGGCTTTTGGTTGGAGATCAGGTAATGTTTTGCCGTCGAAGTGACTTTTGGGAGTGTGGTGGCTTCAATGAGGCACTGCCAATTATGGAAGATGGAGATTTGTGCTTGAGACTGTTGCCAAAGGGACGAATTCGGATGGTGAATCGCATTGTTCATAGTTCAGATCGTCGCGTGGCACGCTGGGGTACACTAAAGGCGATCGCAATTTACGTTTATATCGGAATTTTGTGGGGAATTGGTGTAGATGCAAACTACTTAAAGCAGTTTTATCAAGACATCCGTTGATTTTAAGCTTGTGAAGACAAACAGCGAACATCCCATCAGCCATACCAGTAGTTTAAAGTTCAACAACTTGGCGGAACTATCGCGTCGGAGTTTACTTGCAGAAGTTGATTTCCGCCGAACAGTGGCAAATTTAAAGTTAACACAGGACAAAAAGGCTTCGATTGGTCAGTTTTTGACTCCTGCTCCAGTAGCGGAATTGATGGCTGGAATGTTTGATAAACTGGATTCTGAAATAACCTTGCTTGATGCAGGAGCGGGAATTGGTTCATTATCAGCCGCTTTTGTGGCAAGAGTATGCCAACATCAAAAATACACGTCGAATTTGCATGTTGTCGCCTACAAAATTGACTCTTTCCTAATCGGATATTTACATCAGACTTTAGAGTTATGTGAGAGGGTATGTCAAAATGTCGGCATTTTCTTCAATTATGAAATTCGTGAGACTGATTTTATTGAAGATGCAGTCAGTCTGCTTCAGCCAATCTGCCTTAACACTACTTGCACTGCTTGATTTAAAGCCAAATGAACCTTGGCGATCGGCAACTTCCCTTTGATGGGAATTACACCAATGATGGACTTTATGGCTCAACATTATGGCAAAACCTACAAACCCAACACACGAGAAACAGTTCGCCGTCAGACAGTGCATCAATTTTTGGATGCAGCTTTAATAGTTGCTAATCCAGATGAGCCGAACCGTCCCATTAATAGTCCTAAAACAGTGTACCAGGTCGAGGAGAGCGCACTCAAACTATTACGAACTTACCGTACTGACGAATGGGAAAAGAGCCTTCGCACTTATCTTACTTCAGTAGAAACCCTGAAGAAGCAATATGCTCAAGAAACAGACAAACTACCAAATGTGCTGGTAAAGAACGATTTCTTTCAACGCTTATGCTTTGCTTGTCGCGTTAGCGATTCCATATAATCCTCCCGTTAGGGGTGATTATACGGAACAAGTCTGTATAATATCCAAACAGGGACGTAAAAAAGAAATTTTCCGTATATCCCAAATAGGAAGTTGTTGTAATGCCTGATATATTCGGATTGAGAAAAAGATTATACGGAAACTTTCCGTATAATAAATAGTTATACGGAATTCTTTCATAAAGAGATGGAGTGAATTTGTGAGAATCAAACTCCGCACAGCAGGTTTGGATGACCTTAACTCCATCTATGCGATTCGTCGAGATTCCATTCTTGGAGTTCCATCTGAGGCTAGTTTAAGTGATCGTCAGGCTTGGGCAGACAAGCGATCACCTAATTACTACCAAGATCGCATTACTGCTGGTCATGTCGTTATTGCCAGTTTTGAAGAAGACAATATCGGTTGGGGGAGTAGTTCCGACGATTGTATTACTGGACTATACGTTTGCTCATCATGGTGTCGCAGAGGTATTGGTCGTATAATTATGGACAGTCTTGAAATGGAAATCTTGAGACGTGGGTATACGTGCGCGAAACTAGGATCGAGTCCGGATGCTGTCGGCTTCTACACTAAGCTCGGTTATGAATCAGTTGGATTTCCGGATGAAGATAGAGCAGTTCCAATGAAGAAACATCTTAGAATAACTGACTCTAAATCTACGGCTGTATAACAAGCCTGTTGCAACGGGCAGTTTGAGAATCTTGGTTACAGTTCAAGGTTGTCTGCCGCCGTTGAACAGGGTCGTTGTGCCGCTTCATTTGGTCGTGTTGACAGTAGTTTGAAGCATATCTGTCAGAGTTCAGCATCAAGTGATTTGTAAAGTGATTGGTGAGGGCGTTGTTTGAAAATTGTTGGTAGGGTGATCGCAGTTGAACTGGTGCTCGGTAGGTGTAATCTTGGTAATGCCCACCTTTAGCACTTCTTGTCGCTTATGAATTCGTTTCAGTTCAAAGAAGGAAGTTCAGAGTTATTAGCCTCTTGCGGAACGCTCTGGGAGTTGTTCATCAGCAATCAAGCTGAGAGTGCTGGGGAAATGTCTGTTGGTGTGGAAGAGTACATTCGTAGTCTGCGAGATGATGGCTTATTACAAAAGACTCAGGATGGAAAACTGCAAGTGCAATTGGTGTTTGTGGATGATGAAGAGGAACCGATTGGGTTTTGCGTTACTTCATTGACGAAGGAGCGGGTTGGGGAAGTTGAGGCACTATTCGTTCTAGATCGTTATCAAGGGAATAAGCTCGGTGGACAACTTTTTCAAACTGCTTTGGCATGGATGGAAAGAGAGGGAGCGACTGAACAAAGGTTAGTCGTTGCCGTTGGGAACGAAAGGGTGTTCGATTTTTATGCAAAGTACGGGTTTTTCCCAGGTTACAGCACTTTGTTTCGAGTAACATGACGTACAGTGAGTAGGTGAAAGAGATCGGTTGTGTGGCAGCGGCACAACAATTCGGTGGAGCGGTCGAATAGAGTCTTTGCGTCTATCGTTTCGGTCGTATCTGCCGCCGCTCACCTTCACCGTTAGACAGACAAGGAGGATATTTGCGAGACAGACGTTTTATTGCAATTCATCGAGGCGGCTCTCTCAGTAGTGCTGAACATCGTGACTTGGTTGCTTGGGCATCTGACTGTGCTGAGCATGTGTTGCCACTCTTCTATGAGCATCGTTCTGACGATCGTCCCTATCACGCCATTGAGAGCGCAAGAGCTTGGGCAAAGGGACAGATCTCGGTCGGAGATGCGCGAAAAGCAGCATTTGGCGCACATGATGCGGCTCGAAATGTGAGGAGTAAATCTGCTAGTGCTGCTGCACGTGCTACGGGTCATGCCGTTGCGACCGCTCATATGGCAGATCACTGTCTACAGGCAGCAACATATGCGCTGAAAGCTGTTCAAGAAGCTGGTTCATCTATCGAAGCTGAGCGAGCGTGGCAAATTGAGCGGTTGCCTGATGATGTCCGAGAACTGGTTCTGTCCGCGCTAGGTTTGTCTGCCTAACAATTCGCTTGGAGCAGATGTACAAAGTCTTTGTGCTTCGTTTCAGTCCTGTTTGTCACTGCTCAAGCGAACCGTTCTGCCGATGCAGTATAAAACTTGACACTATATGCTAAAATCTGCGAAGCGTCGTCACAACAACACTTCGTTGGAACCGACACCTCGTTAATCGCCTTCGGGCGATTAGCCGAAGGTGCAGTTCAACTACAGCAACTTGGAGGTGCGACTCAAGTGGTAAATTTGCCGAGAGGTGCTGAAGCAGGTGCTCAAAGAAGCTGGCAGGGAACCTGTCCTGACAGGATCTGAACCCTAACCTTGATTAGAGCAACTGCTGCTCAACTAGCGAGTTTGTATCGTATCGGTTACCAACTAACGTTTACGATGCTCCAGCCCATACATTTGATTTGCGTCGACGCGCGAACTCAAAATGTATACGTCCTCGCTGGGTATGAGGAAGAGCTTGAGTTCCAAATTTTACCCAATGGAGAAGTGTCTGATGAGCCGAATTGATTATGATGCAATGTCTGATGCTGAATTAAAGCAGTATTTTCTCAAGCATCGTGGAGATCAGGCTGCTTTTCAAGCCTATTTAGACAGAATCAATCAACGTCCACGCAGAATTATTGCTAGTCCTGATGATCCTGATTTCGATGAGAAAGTGCAAGCAGCGATTCGGCAAAAATTGGAAGCAGGAAGAAGTCGCAGAAGCCAGCAAGCTAACAATTCAAATGCAGCGGACAGTTGAGAGCCGCTGGTATTGAGTTCAAGATTACTTGCCGCCGCTGATTTGAGTCGTTGTTCTGCCAACGCAGTATAAAACTTGACATTGTATGCTAAAATCTGAGAAGCGTCGTCACAACAATAAATAGTTAGGCTGCTGGAGTTTGGACAGGATTAGTGTCGGGGGTACGTCTAATCGAGGTGCATATGCCAATAGAAGATATTTTTGAGGCATTCAAAGTGTAGATTTTGTACCACCAAGAGCGTTTTATTCCAATCGAAGCTTCAATGGACAAGGGACTTTGTTAAACTACTACATTTATGGTGTTGATTCACAGGGATATGATGCTGGACTGAAACTAGACTTCTTTGACAGGGTTCGCTTCACAAATTTTAAGAAACCTCATCCAGTTGAGAAATATGATCCTTATTTTGATCAGTTCATAAATCATTGGTCTTGCAGTTATCCAGAGTTTGAAAATAATTACACACCGACATCATTACAAATGATCAGTGTTATGGCGCAACATTGGGGTATCCCAGTTGAGCGGTTTATCAATACACTCTTATTCGCAGGAGAGTTATTATGGGATGCTGAAGAAGCTGGTTGGCTTGGAGCGTCCTTATGGGATGGGGGACAATTTATAGGTACTTTGCCTCCACCAAA
The DNA here is from genome assembly GCF_038404745.2 of Chlorogloeopsis sp. ULAP02. Taxonomy (NCBI): domain Bacteria; kingdom Bacillati; phylum Cyanobacteriota; class Cyanophyceae; order Nostocales; family Chlorogloeopsidaceae; genus Chlorogloeopsis; species Chlorogloeopsis sp. ULAP02. The sequence continues at coordinate 51,245 of NZ_JAYKTT020000085.1, forward strand.
ACGTCGCTGACTTCCAAGTCGAAGTGCATAAAACTGTGTAGATGCGATCGCCCCTGAGGGAAACATAAACTGTCAAACACACTCTGGGCTTGTATTTGGATATTGACTCTCCATGATTTATAATCACGTGCTGAGATACACTGGAAGGTCATGCTCGTAGAGATAGCAGCAAGTGAAGTGCGATCGCTCACATACAAAACTAATACCAATTTAAATTTTCCATAGCGCTATAGTCGCGCCAATTACCCCCATTAGCTTAAAATCCTCGAAGGCACTTCTGATATATTCTTCTGCTTGTTGGCTTAGTCAAACATACTCTTTATAAAGGTGGTCTAGTCGTTGCTCAGGACTCATATTTACTTTCGAGAGGTACTCGTCTAACCTAGAAAATTTGAATTCGCAATCATACAGAATATATCAAAACCTGACAAAGTCTTAAAGTAGCGTATCTAGTCACACAGCACAGTCCCTGATGCTGGTGACTGCTTCATCAAGCTCTGCTCACATCAGATTTTGCTACAATTTTGCTTAGAATTTAGCTTTCTGCGAGGGATTATGCGGTCAATTGAGCAACTGACGGAAGAAATACTGTCCTTGCCGAGCGCATCAAGAGCGCTTCTTGCAGATAAGTTGGTAGAAAGCTTGGAGTTCGACACTGATCCAGTAATTCAGACAGTTTGGGTGACTGAAGCCAAGCGCCGGAGAGATGAGGTGCGAAATGGCTCTGTTCAACCAATTTCAGGTGAAGATGCTTTAGCGCAAGTCAGACGGCTGATTGAGCCATGAGGTATGTATTTCATCCTGAAGCGCTGAATGAATACGCTGAGGCTGTTCAATACTACACAGAGCAGCGAGTTGAGCTGGCTCAAGCGTTCATAAACGTAATTGAGGATACAGTCTATCGGATCAGGGAAACTCCAACCCGGTATGCTGCGATTGATGAAGATGTTCGACGGTGTATGGCGCGTAGGTTTCCCTATGGTGTTCTCTACACAATTGAGCAAGACTAAATCCTAAATTTTGGCGGTTATGCACTGTAGCCGCGATCCGGGGTACTGAAAAAGTCGGTTTTTTCGTAAGCCTTAGATATGTTTCTAATCGCATAACTTTTCTGCTAACCTACCTAAAGCCTCAAGAGCAGCCTGAATAATGCTGTCATACTGGGGTTGAGTAACATCAACTTCTTGTGCATTCTCACGATTGATTCCCAATAAACCAATATTATTTCCTTGCAAAACAGCTAAGACTTTGCCTTCAGGATTTTTAATTCTTAATTCTGGTAAAGAACCATTTTGATAAATGCCACAGGTATATTGACGCTGATTATATTCAAAACTGGTTTTGATGGGAGTAGGGGCAGAGGCAAAAAATAGCTGCGATCGCTCTGGTAGTCTAACGCCAAGTAATTCTAATTCAATAGTTGTATTGCCATTAAAATTGTTTTCTCGCAATTTATAAGCAATATCTACTCGTTTTGGTAAAGGGAAATAGTCACGCCACCGCCAAGCGATCGCTTTAATTTGAAATTGCAAATCACCCATAGTTTGAGCAACTGTCAGCTTAAGGTGTCCTTTGCCAACGATTTGCTGTTCGATAACTTGCACATTAGGAGTCCAAAAAACAGGATCGGGGTTGTCAATTCCGCACGGTTCTAAAGCGTGCAGTTGTTGATAAAGTTGTTGATCGATTTGATTGAGGTTGGCTTGAACGTCAATTTTGAGTAGTGGTTTGAGATGCTGTAGTTCAAGACATTGGTTGGCGAATTCTCCTAAACGCGATCGCAGTGCTGCCAAATTTTCAGCTGGTAAAGAAAATCCACCAGCGGCTTTATGCCCACCAAATTTGCCAAGCAAGTCTTGGCAATATTCCAAAGCTGCAAATACATGAAACTCTGGTATTCCTCGTGCCGAACCGCGAATACGATCGTCATCTTCGTAAGTACCAATAAACACGGGTACGCCGTAGCGTTCCACCAACCGCGAAGCAACAATCCCAATTACGCCGTGGTGCCAGTTGGGTTGAACTACAACCAAAACACGATTTTGATGTAGAGATGCCACATACTCTGTTTCAACTAATGCGATCGCTTCTTGTTCAATTTGCTCGCACATCTGCTGGCGATGCAAATTAATTGCTTCGCACCGCATAGCTCGTTCCAGCGCTATCCCCATATCATCCGTAGTTAGTAGTTCAATCACAATTTGAGGATCGCCAATTCTACCAATAGCATTAATACGCGGCCCCAAACGAAAACCAATATCATCCGGCTTGAGCGATTTTGCTGAAGACGCAGATACCGTGTTAGAAGACGCAGTGACGCGGTGAGTGGGAGACGCGGAGAAATTATCAAAAATATTCCCCGTTCCCTGCCTTGACTGCACTCCAGACATTTGAATTAACGCCTGCACTCCTGGCAATTTTGATTGGGGTAATTGCTGCAAACCCCGTTTCACCCAACGGCGATTTACCCCAGTTAAAGGAGCTAAGTCGGCAATGGTTCCTAATGTAAATAGTTCCAAGAGTGGCTTGATAATGCCGCTATTGGTTTTACCTAACTGTTGTGCTAAAGACACCGCTAAAATGTAGGCAACACCAACACCTGCCACACCGCGATAAAGAGAAGATTCTGGTAGTAATTTGGGATTGAGGATGGCATTGGCTGGCGGTAAAGTTTGGGGAATGTCGTGGTGATCGGTGACAATTACCTTTAAACCAAGTTCTCTGGCTCTAGTTATTGGTTCAACAGCAGAAATACCATTATCAACAGTCAGAACTAGCCCTACACCTTCACTTTTGAATTCTTCGATGATGCGTTTATTAATGCCATAGCCTTCATGCATCCGACTGGGAATAGCGTAATCTACCTCAGCACCCAACCAACGCAAACAACGTAACAATAAAGCAGTACTTGTCATGCCATCTGCATCATAGTCTCCACAAATGGCGATTTTTTCTTTACGGGTAACGCTATCTTGCAACAGTTCCAAACTAACTGCCAGATCTGGAAATTCCTCTAATGGCGAAGGCAAGTTTACAGATTCTGGATCTAAAAAAGCTTGTGCTGCCAGAGGCGTATCAATGCCTCGATTAATTAATAATTGATTGATGAGAGGCGATAAATTTGTCGCCTCAATCAAATTTTGTGCTAATTCTATTTTTTGTGGGTAAATCTGCCAACGCTGGTTGGGCAAGCGCCGACGGGTTTTCACTGGTGCAATTGAAGTTTGGTCTAGCACAGGCAGAGAAAGGATGAAGTGTGAAATATTTAATGATAAAGCAGCTTGAGCTGATACTAATTTCTATTTTTCATCCTTCATACTTTATTTTTAAAGCATATTCACCTTACCATCATCAAGGATATAAATTGCGCGATCGCCTGGAGCATACCAAGTTGGACGAAATTCCACTCGCAAAGTAGCAAAGTTTGCCTTGGAGACAGTCGCCTTCAGTGGCAACCCAGCTTCATTCCAAAATAGAAGAGAGATATTGGGTTCTGTACCATCTCCCTGCTCTAACTGTAATTTCTGTCCGGGTTGTAGAATAATTGGATTGGTAGTATATGGCTTCTGTAAATTTACTGTATTATAAGTATTATTTACGACTTCCAGTGTAATGCTTTGCCCAGGCTTAAATTGAATAGAACGGGGGCCGCATTTAGAAGCACAAGTACCGGCAAATGTGGGGCTAGAATACCTAGCCGATAACATAAGTAGAGCTGTTGCAATTAAGGTAGCGGAGACGAACTTAGACATGGAATAGAGACTTATACTTGGTAAGTGAGGAATGTAGATTTTGATACTTTAGCCTAACACTACATTCAATGATTTGAGTAGATACTATGTCCATTAAATTACTTGATCATCTCAGATGCGATCGCCCAGTCTAACATCTGTAACTAGAAACAATTACTTGAAAGATTAGCTTTGCGTTTCCCAGCTAACCAAACACTAAAAATCATGATTTATCTTAATTCCCAAGAATGCAAAAATTTGCCTTTATTGTTCCATTTTTCTTATAAATTTTTATAGTATTTTTGTATTATAAAACTATCTAGAAAAGTTTGTAGCAAGATGTGATCGCACCTTTATCCTCAAAAAATTAAACGTGATCAGCAGTTATTGCTAAACTTTCCCCAGACGCGATCGCGCCTGAATTTAGGATTAGTAATTGCAATCTTATGCGCTTTAACAATTATACTGATTAATCTTGTGCAAATTTTTGGGAATGTCCTGCTTGATCTGTGTTGTTTCCATTCAGCAGGCTTGATTGCACTAAAAGGAGAGTGACAATGAAAAAAGTAGCAGTGTTTGGCAATGCTGGAGGCGGTAAATCAACTCTCAGCAAGAGATTATCCCAAATCACTGGTTTGCCACTTTACGTTTTGGACAAGATTCAGTTTCAATCAGGTGGTGCTGAGGTTCCACACGAAGACTATAAGCGCACCCATCAGCAAATTTTAGTGACTGAGCGATGGATTATTGATGGGTTTGGTTGTATGGAAACCCTCTGGCAACGACTGAATGAAGCCGATACTCTGGTTTTTGTCGATCTGCCGCTATATGTGCATGGATGGTGGGTAACCAAACGATTCATCACAGGTTATTTTAAACCACCAGAAGGCTGGCCTCAAAAAAGTCCAATATTGAGGAGTTCCCTTACTAGCTACCGCGTGCTTTGGTTATGTCACAAATATTTGACTCCAAAATATCGTCAATATATCGAGCAGGCTCGAAACATCAAAAGTGTTTATCACCTACGCTCGACTAAAGAGATTTCGCAATTTATTGAATTAATAGAAACTGGCGTATCAGCCTAACCGAGCCTTGATGCGATCACCTGCTTCAACTCACTAATCAATTTGGGTTCTGTTGTTTTGCTCCCAAGTGAGCCGTTTTGAGAGCTGGCTCTGACGAACAAAGGGCTGGATCATCAATGAAGCTCTACGGCTGTACATTGCGCGAGAGGAGCAAAAGCTTAGGATGCTCGAAGAAACAGAAGAGGCGATCACCGACATTCGCGCACAGAGGTGACATGGGGCGTTCTGTTTGAATGTATCCATCCCAATTTTTGCAGCTTAAAGCAGCCTTAACTGAGAATTTGCAGTACCAACAGATAATTGATTATCCACCTGAGAGCTTTCTTCACCAGAACTGCTTTCTAGCCAATCTTCCTCGTTTGCAGCTAATAATTTATGAGCTGCATCTAACATTGATGCTGCAATCTCTTTCAAATCTTCGCGGTTATTTAAATATGTTTTCAAAGCTTCAATTGGATCTATGCTGTTACTGGCACTTAATTCAGGAACGCGCGGTCTAGCTAACTGGCTTACTAATTCTGGTTGAATTGTGTAGTTGTGAGCTAGACTCAATGCTTTATGCAGGGCGGCGTTATCTATTAAATCTAGCTGTTCGGAACGAAGCTTGTAAATTAATCTGACAACTGCTTCTTCAATATTGTGCTTGGCGATCGCTTTGGCAATTGCAGCTTGTGGATCTTCTGCCTTTGATACATCTACTTCGATTGTGCAAAAACTCCGCACTGGTAAAGGACAAAATTCCCATTGAACTTTACCCCGCTCCAACTCCACCATCACATAGCCTTTGTCTTCCTTCTCTTCGCTAAAATCCACCCGCTCAATACTACCTGGATATACCATCGGGGGATTATTTGATTTATTCAAGTTTTGATGACGATGGATATGTCCTAAAGCTACGTAGTCAAAACAAGGTCGTGCCAGAGTTGACAAGGGAATTGTAAAGCCTTTACCTACTGCCAAAAAACGCTCTGCTCCCAAGCTAGCATTATCCACCATCAAGTGACCTAAAAGAATAGTTGGTAATTTAGGATCGAGGCGACGAATTTCTGCTTCCAACACAACTTGCAGGCGTTCAATTAACAGTTGATGAACTTCCGCCAGAGATAAGCCTTCGGTTTCCCGACGAGTCATTAATGCAGAACGAGTCAGCCAAGGCAGAGTAATTACTTGTACCGCGCCATTGCGGGTTTGAACACAATGAGTAGTTAACTTATCACCTACTACAACTCCCGGTACGCCCAAAGTCCGGTAAATGCATAAACTTGCCCCTCCTTGCCCTTGTGAATGCTGATCGTGGTTACCCACCAGTAACACAGTGGGAATTTGGGCATCTACAAGCCGACGAAACTGACTGGCAAAAGCTTCCTGAACGTAAGGCGGCGGGGTAGCATCGGGAAAGGCATCCCCGCCAAAGATCACCAAATCAACGGGTTCTGCCAGGGCTCGATCCATACATCGAGACAAAGTATTGACAAAATCTTCTAATCGTGTATTAGTCCCTGTCTCCGGATTAATACGTCCGTGGGAGAAGCCGCTTCCCATGTGAATATCTGAAAGGTGGAGGAGCTTAATCATATTCGTAAGTTGCTACTTGCTAGTTACTTATAGCTAATTGTTAATTAATTAGTAGCCATTAGTCATTAGCTATTAGCTATTCTTTTTAAGTAATTACCCTTGCTTTTACTAAGTTAAGTAACGCTATTTTAAGTTTTGCTGGTTTTTTATTGATAAATATACTGGTTTTGATATCTTAAATAGAACCCTAAAAATAAAAAGAATCTAAAAATGAACGAATCAAAATCTCCAAACCAATTAGGTCAATCTATTTTTCTTGGAGCTTTAGTGATGGTTACAAGCGCTAGTATTATTACCATCATGAGTCTGTTTTAAAACTTGTGAATGAAAGTTTTAGTAAAAAAAGTTTACATAACCCCGCTCAACAATGAGAGGGGTTTTAAATTTTGTAATATTTTCCCTTGTGCTTTTAACGACCTAGCCAAGTCTTAATGACATCAAGCAAGCTAGAACCACCCCACATTAACGCCATTAGAATCGAAGTAGTCAAAATACCTCCCATCACACAAAGGACTAAACCCCCCAAGCTAATTGCACCATCATCTTCCATCAAGCCAAAGCCTGTCACAAAAATACCCATAGCAGGCAAAGTGTTTGTACCCGGAATCGGAATCATCATCGAAATTGCCATCAAAGAAATCGCACTACCTAAGGTCACTCTACCTGGCAAAGTAGTGCAAATGTATACCAGACGAGGACGAGCGATCGCTTCTATTCTTCGCAACCAAGGAATACCTGCCTTCAAAACCTTTTGAACTGTTTCTAGTTTGATCGGATGGTTTAACATCCTCTGTGGTAGCCAAGGAGTTTTAGAACCCACAATTAGCTGTATGGCTAGTAAAAAAATTAAGATACCAAAAGGAACTGAGTAACCGGGTGCTGGTACTGGCAAAGCTGAAGGCAAAGATAGAATCACAAATAAAAACCCAAAGATGCGTTCCTTTGCCAACAGCAGAAAGTCTGCCAAATTCACTTGAGATGGTGGTTCTTCTTCAAAAAAAAAGCGTTGCAATTCGCTTGACAGTCTAGCCATACAATTCCTATCAACCACATAAATTACTAAAACGTCTGATCTTGCATGGTAACAATGCCAGCAACAATTGGTGCAAAAGTTTGGATCAAATCAACTGCGGTAGTCTAGAATGGCAGTGCCTTTTAATTCACTATGCAAAGATATCTAAAAGTAATTAGATTATTTTGGAGTACTGCCGTAGCTGCCGAGATGGAGTATCGGATCAACTTTCTTTTGGCAGCTCTCAGTAGCTTGGGTAATCTGGCAGGCAGTTTGTTCGGATTATTCTTGTTTTATGGTCAAGGTTATACCTTCGCTGGCTGGACATGGGAAGCAGCTTTGCTTGTTCTAGGAATTTTTACATTATTGCAAGGTTTTTCTGCTACTTTTCTCGCCCCTAATCTAAATCGCATTGTTCGCCATGTTCAAGAAGGTACTCTCGATTTTGTACTCTTAAAACCTATTCCTAGCCAATTTTGGCTTTCCACCCATACCCTCTCACCGTGGGGATTGCCGGATCTAGTCTTTGGTGGCATACTCATCGGTTATGCAGGTAAACGCCTCGGTTTGGGAATGGATGACTATTTACTCAGTATTATTCCCTTATTTTTTGGCTTGATAATTCTCTACAGTCTTTGGTTTATGCTAGGAGCAACTAGCATCTGGTTTGTCAAAATATACAACGTTACTGAAGTACTGCGGGGTTTGCTGGAAGCTGGAAGGTATCCGATGGTTGCTTATCCTGCTGCATACAGATTTTTCTTTACTTTTATAGTTCCTGTAGCTTTTTTAACAACTATTCCAGCAGAAGCGATGTTGGGTAGAAGTGAAATGACTTGGATGATCAGTGCGGCAGTGCTGGCATTAATCTTATTTTTTGCTTCTACTTGGTTTTGGCGATTTGCCTTGCGATTTTATACTAGTGCTTCGAGTTAGTTAATTTTATTAGGCGATCGCACTTATATCTAATTATCTTCTAAAATAGCGATCGCACTCCTAATTAATATTCTTAGAAAATAAAAACTTGATTTGAAGTCCCTTTTTAATTTTGTTTTTTTATTTTAATTAATCTGCCTGTTAAAGCTTGAGTATTATTGACAATAAGCTCGTGTATTTTATCAGCCTGACCTTGTATAATCTCAGTCTTCCTTACAAATAAGAATCCCTGTATACTGAGTAATAATAACTCTACCTGATCTGACTTATTAAAAAGTGCCGTCATCTTCCCAGATTTCTACAAGTAGTTATATGCTTTAACCACTCATTTCGAGTGACGGCTACCTTTCTACTTCACTACAGTCCTAGCCAAGAAAGAACTATTTGCCACCAAGAAGTAATTGAGGAAGTACTTACCTGCCCTTCTAACTTCATTCTTCTACGAATATCTTGAATTTTCCAGTCAGTTAATTTAGCAAGAGTCTGCGCTTCTTGTTCAAAACGTTTGGCTAAAGAGCGCTTATATTCTCTGCCTGCCTGACATTTGACGTCACCTGTAAAAGGATGTTGCAAGATATAACGTCCCTGGAAATTTTCACGGTTAGAAGTTTCTTGAAACATTAAGTCTTCAGGAAATTTGTCACGCGTATAGCGGACGTGCAAACGAGTGATGAAGATGTTACTAGAAGGAATAATGGAACCGCGAAAAGGCACTTCAGCAGGATTATTATCTAGCCAAAATACACCTGCTTGTTTGAGTTCTTCGCGATTGAGAGGATCAGCAGAACAAGGATCACAACTACTCATATCCCACGCATATTCTAGAAAAGCGACTTTCCGGTCTTCTCTGGTGTATGCTGTTTTAAACATAGATTTGTAAAATCCGCCAAATTCATTTTTGACAAATAGAGGAATATTGGCATCAGAAGGAATTTTCACTGTCCGGTAGTTGGTTAATTCTGCTTGTCCTTGCGGTGAGAGAATATAGACTATCAAATCTTGTTCTAATGTGGAATTTATCATGCCCAAACGAATCGGTAGCATGAACCTAGACGATTTATAAGAAATTTGCAGTGGACGCAAGTACTGATAGCCAGTCTCCTCAAATTTATCTAGGTTAACTTTAGCAACGAAGAATTTCATATTTTGCCGGATATAGGGCTTCAGTAATTGTTTCGCTCCTTTGGGAATTTTGTAACCATTACGAACAAGCCAAGTTTCCAAACCACCAGATTCTTTCGCACTCAAAATCACAATGTCATATTCACCCACGTTGAAACGTGCTTCGACAGTTACGCCCAAATTATCACTGTCTCTTCTAGCTCTTGCCTCATTTCTCGCTGCTGATGGTGCGGCGGCAGATAGAGCTTCCGTCGCTGGGTAAGCTAGGGTACAAGGATCGGAGTCGAAGTATTCTACCAACCTTGGTGCGCTAAAAGTATCCAAACGCTCAATAATATTGGGGTTGCCAACACGAACTTGCTCTTTTTGCAGCACAGTGGGTACAGGTACGACAACTGCAAAATCTTTAGCATTGCCTTGGTAGTCGTTTGCCATCGTCAAGACTGTGCTATCTCCACTACGCGCAATTACTACCTGCGAGGCTTTGTTGTACAGTTTTGTATCAGCTTTGGCAACATAAAAACCGCAAAATGCCCAAGCTGTTGGTGCAAAGCAAAAAATAACTACAAATATCAACAGTGATGAAATTAGGAATTTTAAAGGTTTCATAGGTTAGTAGTCTTAATCATTAGTCAATTGTCATTAGTTAGTGGTTAGTAGGGGAGCGCCCTATCGGGTTTCCCGCGTTGTCGCAACTGGCGTGCGGGTTTTATTGATTAACTTAGGGTTAGAACCGATAATTTATCTTTTAAACTCGCCCGTACAGTGGTTAGTGGTTAGAGTTAGCGGTTATTTGCACACTCTACCCCGCCTCCCCTTGTCTCTCACTCTCCCCTTCCCCAAGTTCCCATCCAAAACGCGGTGCGTGCCAAATAAAATCCAGCAGAATGGTGAATGGGGCGAGGATAAATAATGCCCAGAAAACAGCAGTGGAAACAAAGAAGTAATTCCGCAAAATAAAAGTTAATGTGGCGATCGCTACTGCCCAAATCACACGTCCGATTCTGGAATTAGGAATTGAGCGCGGATCTGTCACCATGAATAATGCAAACAGTAGTAAAGAGCCGCTCATCAAGCGATGCCAGTAGACATCCCAAGTCCAACCTAACCAAAGGTTACGGATCGCTTCCAAACCAGCGCATGCAACCAAAAAAGCCGCTGTAGTATCCCAGCGCCCAATCCGCTTGAGAATTATGCCCCCAGTTCCGACAAATAACAGCCCATACCACCATTCCTCACCCCATTGTCCAGGGGAAACCCAGGCATCGGAAGTTAATACCAAGGCAGAAATGATGCCAAAATTGGCAGGATTGAAAAAATGTTTATCGTCGATTTTGAAAATAAATTTGCTGGCGATCGCTAATACCGCAGCAAAAGCCATTGTTGTGCAATTGTCAGCCCGCAGCAATAAACTAAGTCCTAAAGACGTAATCAAGGGACTACGGAAAGAGGGCATAGGGAGGGGGAGAACGCGGGGATGCGGGAACGCGGGAACGCAAAGACAAGGAGTTGAGGAAGTGATAAGAGTAAATTCTTCCCCATCTTCCCCACTCTCCTCTTGTTGCAGGGCTTCTCTCCACTTATTTATCGATGAGAATATCCATTGGGTTGAGAAACAGGTGGCAAGTGTTACTCCTATAAATTCCGGATGTAACGTCCAATCTCTTGTACCTATACCTAAAATTAAAAACAGAGAAAGAAAAAGTATTTGATAGTCTCGTGTATCTTGGAACAGCATTACCCGTAAAAACAGGGTTTACCCTGAGATATGTTCTAATTTAGGTGGGTAAAGACAATAACTGTGTCACTGTTACAGAATTTGTTACAAGAGAAGGTAGAGGGCAGGAAGAAATTAGGACAAGGGGACAAGGAGACACGGGGACGCAAAGAAGAATTCTTCCCTATCCTCCCCATCTTCCCTATCTCCCTCATCTCCTGCCCTTAAGAACAATCTATTCATACAGCAGTAAAGTTTAAGATGCAGTTTTATCCTCTATTTCCGGTTTTGCACCCTATCCTCAAACCCCGCTTTCCCGATTGTCTTTGGGAAGGCGATCGCAATTCTAAATTGATTGCCTTGTCGTTTGATGATGGGCCTCATCCTCAATACACGCCGCAACTATTAAAAGTTTTAGACCGTTACAACATTACAGCAAATTTCTTTTGGTTGGGTGCTTGTGTCAACCGTTCGCCAGAGATAGCAAAAGATATATGCGATCGTGGACACTGGATCGGATTGCACGGTTACGATCATCGCAATTTTCCCATGCTTACTCCTAATGACTTAAAACAAAGCTTAGAAAAAACTCAAGTTGCTATCTATCAAGCCTGTAACCTGGAACCTCAACAAGTACGTGATGTCCGTCCCCCCAACGGTTTATTTACACCCAAAACTCTGAATTTTCTGCATCAATGGGATTATCGAACAGTAATGTGGAGTGTTGTACCAGAAGATTGGGTAAGACCAGGAGTGACAGCTGTTGTGCAGCGTGTACTTAAGAATATAAATAATGGCTCTATTATTGTGTTACACGATGGAGTTTGTGGTGGAGAAGATGTAGCCGAAATTGCACAAGTTCTTATTCCCATACTCCTGCAACAAGGGTATCAATTTGTAACTATAGATACTCTTTGGCAGCAACTCAAGGGGACAAATGGACGCGGGGACAAGAAGGCAAAGTGACACGGAGTATTAATGTGTAGCAAAATTTTAGAGAATTGGTATTAATTGCTTCCCTAAAATTTAACAACGCCATGCTTCGATAACTTTGAGAAATCATCTGGAAATTTGCGATCGCCCACTCTACTGACTTTTACTTGAGGTAATGCTTGGGCTGGTGTATCTATGTCAGAAGGCGATCGCGCCCATTCTTGGTTAACAACGGCAACAATCGCAGCAATATTAGTATTTGATTACTTATTGAGAACTATTATTGTTAATCTATATATTCATGTAAAATGATAATAACTTTTGATAACCATACTATTTATTATCAACCCTTTATTTATGACTATCACCCTGACCGAAGCAGAAGCAGAAGAACTATGGGAAGAAGTACAACAAAACAGTATATGTAAATCTGCGTTGCCATCCATTGAATCTTGGTGTGAAATGCCCAGGCAACTGGGTAAAGGTTATTTACAATTTATTGAAGTGTATCCCGAAGTTTGGCTGAGAATAGAGGAATCTCAATACCATAATGATGTCATCGTTCAAGTGCCTCAATCGCAGCATCCCTTGCAATTTGGTGCTGTCTTCCCACGGACAAAAGGTGATTTTAGGCAAGTAAGAAAAGGAGATACATTTATTTCTGGTGGGGGAATTCAACGGGCTAATAATTTTTTCTGCCCCAAATTTCAAAAAACGGTTATTGTTGAGATTTTTATGCCACCGGAATTACTGGCAACCTTTTTTCCTGGGCAGGATGGAGAAATTCCCCCGGAATTGAAAATCTTTGATAGGGGTAACGACTGGCAGACATTAGCTTTTCCAGAAGCGACAACCGCCATCCAGTCAGTAACACAGCAAATCGTCAATTGTCCTTATCAAGGAATCAGTAAGCGAATATATTTGCAAGGGAAAATAGTAGAATTAATGGCACTGCAACTTGCACCCATTCTGGCAGAAAAGGGAAAAACGCAACCATACCCAGGTTTACGTAAAGAAACCATCGATTGTATTTATCAAGCCAAGGAAATCTTACTCTCCCGTCTGGAAAATCCGCCATCATCATGGGATTTAGCACAAACCGTGGGAGTGAGTGAAAGAACCCTCCGCAGGGGATTTCAGGAGTTATTTCAGACAACTGTTTTTGGATATTTAACTAGCCAAAGAATGGAAAAAGCTAAGAATTTATTGCGTTCTGGGAAAGTGACTGTGACAGAAGTGGCAATGATTGTAGGTTATTCCAACACTTCTCACTTTGGCGCTGCCTTCAAACGTCAATTTGGCATTACTCCTAGAGATTGCTTGGTGGGTAAATTGTCCGTTTTGCGATAGTGTTTGCCGTTTCAGAGTTGTTTTTGCTGCTAACTCTCTTCTATACTCACCATCAACCAAGTTAGTAATTTTTCGCATTAATTGTTGATTTAGTTATCCAATAATCAACTTAGATTTGAGCTACGTACATTTGTTGGGTTGGTGCGTGAGGAGTATAGATAGGGAGTGATTATGAAGCGTTGCGACTGGTTTGCAAGTGTGAGTTTGTGGTTTTTCGTCGGTTTTTCGAGTGTAGTCATCGCCGCACAACCGGGATGGACACAGGAAAAAAGACCAAACATTCCCCAAATAAGCGAAGTAGAGCTTCCCGAAACCAGTGCGCAAATGTTGGTACAACAACCAACACCAACCAACCCAACCCCAGAGGAAGTTGTCGCAATTACGGGAGTAAAAGCTAACCCCACTGAGCAGGGTGTGGAGGTAATTTTAGAGACAACTCAAGGAGAGCAACTGCAAGTCACAAATCGCAGTATGGCGAATAATTTTATTGCCGATATATCTGGTGGGCAACTGCGTTTACCTTCAGGTGAAGCTTTTACGTTTCGCTCGGAAAAACCAATTTCGGGAATTACGCAGATAACAGTTATGAATATTAATGCAAATACTGTACGAGTGACGGTAGTGGGTGAGAAGGCTTTGCCCACGGTTGAGCTATTTGATGATAATGTCGGGCTAGTTTTTGGTATAACTTCCCAGGCAACGGCACAAAACCCCACCCCGCCTACGGCACCCCTGCCTTCACCAAGGGAAGAGGAAGGGGAAGAATCAGAGAAACCCACAGCGCAACAGGATGAGCCAATTGAGTTGGTGGTGACGGGGGAGCAAGATGGGTATCGCGTACCAGACACTTCAGTGGGAACAAGAACTGACACACCTTTACGAGACATTCCTCAATCGATTCAAGTTGTTCCGCAACAAGTGCTGCGCGATCGGAATGCTAGAAGGATTACAGACGGATTGGAAAACGTTAGCGGTGTCACCTCAATTGGGTATGGAAATAATGCAGGTAGAGATTATTTCACTATCCGAGGCTTCGAATCTTATGGCGCTCTAGTAGACGGAATCCCTGAAGGAACTATATCTAATGATGGTGGCTTTGTTAATGTGGAAAGACTAGAAGTATTGAAGGGTCCAGCCTCGGTTTTGTATGGAGATGGTGGCTTAGGGGGTGGTATTGGTGGAACAATTAACTTTGTGACGAAAAAACCACTAGGCGATCCGTTTTACGAAATTAACGCAACGATTGGGAGTTTTAATGATTATCAGGGGAAAGTCGATTTCTCTGGCCCGTTAAATGATGCTAAAACAGCTCTCTACCGCTTCAATGCTAGTTATCGGGATGCTGGAAGTTTCATTGACTTTAACGATGTGACACTGCTCTCCATTGCTCCTGCTTTGAGCTTTAACCTGGGTAAAGATACAGACCTAGTTATGGATGGTTACGTTAACTTTTGGGATAAAGAATCACAGACACCTGCCGGATTGCCGGCTATAGGTAGTGTGCTGCCAAATCCCAATGGAAAAATACGTCGTAGCTTTAATCCAACAGGACCGCAATCAGACTATCAAATCATCAATAGCAGAGTAGGGTATAGTTTAGAGCATCGATTTAGTGACAACTGGAGGTTGCGAAATGCATTTCGTTATCAATTTGCTGAAGAAGACAATCAGAGAAGTCCTCAGTTTTATCCTACTGGCCTAGAGGCTGATAATCGCACACTAAATCGAGGATTTTATGCAGGGAACACAATTGCCACTAACTACTATCTAGATACCAACTTACTAGGCAGATTCGGTACTGGTTCCATCGATCATCAACTTCTATTTGGCTTTAGTTTGAATCGAAGTACACTTGAATATAATTATGAGTACGGTTCTGCCGCCCCAGTAGATATTTTCGATCCAGTTTATGACCAAAGTGTTGTTTTTACTGAACCCAATGAGCGTCTTCTCCAAACTAGAAATATCCTCGGTATCTACCTTCAAGATCAGATTACCCTAGCAGAAAACTTGAAGCTTCTGCTAGGGGGAAGAGTAGATATATTTAGCAATCACAGCACAAATCGACTGATAGACGAAGAAACGAGCCAATCAGGCACCGCATTTAGCCCACGGTTGGGGATAGTCTATCAACCGATCCCACCGATTTCCCTTTATGCCAGTTATTCTCAGGCTTTTACGCCAACCATTGGCAGATCCGCTAGCGGAGAAACATTCCAACCAGGACGGGGGACGCAGTATGAAGTCGGGATCAAAGCTGACTTAAACAGCAAACTTTCTACGACCCTCGCCTTCTACGATTTGACCCGCACCAATGTAACGACAGCCGATCCTGATAATCCTAACTTTTCGATTCAAACTGGAGAACAAAACAGTCGAGGCATTGAGCTAGATATTGGTGGCGAAATTCTACCAGGATGGAATATTATTGCAGGCTATGCCTACACCGATGCCAAAGTCACGAAAGATAACACGTTTCCAGTGGGCAATCGATTATTTGGTACTCCCGAACACTCATTCAACCTATGGACAACCTACAGAATCCAAACAGGAGATTTGCGCGGACTGGGAGTTGGTTTAGGCTTCTACTATGTTGGTGAAGTCAAAGCAGATTTGGCGAATACTTTCGAGATACCCAGTTGGTTGCGTACAGATGCTGCAATTTTCTATGAACGAGATCAGTTTCGCGCTGCCCTGAATTTCCGTAATCTCTTTGATGTGGAGTATTATGCAAGTCGATCTGGATCTGGGAGCACTGTTACTGTAGGTGAACCTTTCACCATTCAGGGAACAATTTCATGGCAGTTCTAAAGTGTTAGAAGCAGAAATTAACGAGTGTGATGAAAAAGCAGCCATACCGCCTAATTAAGCCATTTTTACTAATGGCTCTTTCCTTACTTTTAATTACTGCTTGTTATCAACCGATTATCCAAAAATCTGATCTCTCCCCGAAGCCTTCTGTTGAATGTCGAATTATTCAGCACAAATCCGGCAAAACCTGTGTTCCACTGAAGTCACAGCGTATTATTGCATTAGAACCTGAGAGTGTACTCGATCCCATGCTCGCTCTCGGTATAAAGCCAATTGGATATGCGGCTTATAACAGTAAAGGGGGGGAATATCTTCCTGCTATATCCTCTGATGAGATTACAGGAGCTACGAATGTTGGGAGTCCGTATCAACCTTCATTAGAAAAAATTTTGATGCTCAAACCTGACTTGATTTTGGCAGCAGATTACGGGAACTCTCGTGAAATATATGAGTTGTTATCAGCGATCGCACCTACTGTTTCAGTCCCTGTGATCAAAAATTATCTACATCTAACTTCTTGTTAAAACATAACACGAGGAATTACTAGCACTGATTGGGATCTATGCAAGTTTGTGGCATATACAGTCAGTATTTCATTAATACTTGTATTTAACTATAGTTGGCTGAAAAGAAGTTTGTCTTATATTACACAAGTTATACCAGCGCTGAAAGATTTTCTTGAGAGTAGCTGTACTTATGTATACTTTAGATGCATTGAAATTAAAATTAAATACTCAAGGTTATCGTCTCACTCCTCAACGTTTAATAATTTGTCAAATTTTTCAGAATTTACCAACTAGTCATCCTTTAAGTGCAGAGGAACTGCACCAGTTACTAACAGAGCGTGGGGAACGAATGAATTTGAGTACGGTATATCGCAATCTCAAATTTATGATGCAATTGGGAATTGTGCGGGAAGTTAATTTAGCACAAACACGTAAATATTATGAACTTAACACTACCCTTTGTAATCACCACCATCTTGTTTGTGTTCAATGCCACCAAGTGATAAAGTTTATCAATTCTTCTATCATCCAAGCTGGATTGAGGGAAGCAAACAAACATGGAATGCAAATGCTTGACTGTCAACTTACTCTTCATACCATCTGTGTTGAAGCAAGAGAGATGGGATGGCCTTCATCTATATCTAGTGATTGGAGATGTCCCAAATCTATTGCAAAAAGGGAAGCCAATAGTTTCAATCATCAAAATCTGAAGCCAAAAACCAGTATCAACAAAAAACTGTTACGGCGAATCGAGTTGAGAGGAGAACGTATTATAGTTTTTACACCAAAAGATGAGATAGAAAATTATCAACATCAAGCAAAGTCGATTACTGGATGGCGCTTATCTAGAGAACATAAATACTGGTATTTCCCTTTAGAAAAAGCACCGGAGGTACTAAAGCTGTTTCAAGGATACGAAATTGACCCAGAAATAACAGCTATTCTTGCCCTTACCAAAGAGTAGCAAGTTAATGATGGTGACTATAATACATGAACTACCCCACCGTATAGATGGATGGGGAATTCGGCCGAATCCGTTAAAATTTGATTGTAGGCTCTATTGGTGGCAAAAGTTCAAGCTGGTAATAAGGATTTGCAAGCTCTATCTCCAGACTGTTGAAACTGATGCAAGATTTGAAGATGAGTATTTGACCTATGACTTTAAAAGCCTCTTTGATTTTTAATCCATCTTCGGGTCGAGGCGACCCAGTTGAACAATTAGTAACAATTAGAAAAATTTTAGAGCCTACTATTAACTTAGATATTTACCCTATTCACAATCAAGAAGTTGGAGCTGCTCAGTTAGTTCGCACAGCTATTGCAGAGGGTGTATCCATGATTCTTGTCGCTGGAGGTGATGGCACCATTTCAGCGGTTGCAGAAGCCTTAATTAATACCGAAATTCCTTTAGGTATAATTCCCACAGGAACTGCCAATTCTTTTGCTAGAGCTTTGGGTATTTCCAATGATATTGTAGTTGCCTGCCAAACCATTTTAACGGGCGTAAATAGAAGCGTAGATATAGCACTGTGCAATGGCAAACCAATGGTATTACTTGCAGGTATTGGCTATGAGGCGGGAAGTATTGAGCAAGCAAAGCGCCGCCTAAAAAAGCTTTTTGGAGTTTTGGCATACATTCAAGGCGGAATCAAGGAATTTTGGCATTTAAAGGCCTTTGAAACTCAAATTGAGACAGAAAATCAAACTATTAGTTTGTCATCTGTAGCTGTTACTATCGCTAATGCTGCTCCTGTAACTTCTTTTCTGGCTCATGGAGCGGCAGATGTAATTCTGGATGATGGATTACTAGATGTCACAATCGTTTCCACTGCCAATCGAACCAATGCCTTATTTGCTGCTTACCATCTTCTGATCACAGGTTTTATTGGTAAGGCTACTAACCGTAACGATATTAAGTACTTGCGGGCAAAATCTGTAAAGGTTAGAACTGAACCTCCACAAAAAGTAGTTTTAGACGGTAATTTAATTGAAACTACTCCAGTTGAAGTGAATTGCATCTCAAGAGGTTTAAATGTCGTAGTGCCTAGTCAATAGGGAATTGGGAAGAAGAGGACACGGGGATGCGGGGACGCAGGGATGCGGGGATGCGGAGAAAGATTTCCCCCCTCCTCTTCTTTGTCTCTAGTCCCCAGCCCCTAGCTCCTAGTCCCTATTCTCCAGTTCCTTCTCATTATTCAGTCACATTTGCTTGTTAGGTTATCTCTGCTATCACTTTTTTTCTATTGGTGCTAATAGAGGTTAAAACTTGATACCTAAATAGGATGAAAAGGAGCTGCTGTGACTGGACAAACTCCCCCTTCATATCAAATGACTGGCTCCCGACGTGAGTTACAGGAGCTAGTGCAAGCACAATTGGAAACATTGCTGACTCAAGAGAACTATGAAGGAGCAAAGGCTTTGCTGGTTCCTGTTCAACCAGTAGATATTGCTGAAGTGATTGGCAACTTACCTGAGGCGATGCAGGCGATCGCTTTTCGTTTGCTTTCTAAAGAAGAGGCGATCGAGGTGTATGAATATCTTGATTCCAATGTACAGCAAGCACTGCTGGAAGAATTTAAGCGTCAAGATGTGTTGGATATTGTTGATCGGATGTCACCCGATGATCGAGCGCGGCTATTCGACGAACTACCAGCAAAAGTAGTCCGGCAACTCTTACAACAACTCACTCCTGCCGAACGCGATGCAACTGCCCTGCTTTTGGGTTACAAGCCCAATACTGCGGGGCGGATCATGACGCCAGAATACTTGTCATTAAAAGAAAATATGACCGTTACTCAGGCTTTAGAACGAATTCGCAGCCTGGCAGACGTAAGTGAAATGATTTATTACCTCTATGTCACAGATGATGCTCGTCGCCTGAGTGGAACTCTTTCATTGCGAGATTTGATCAAGGCGCAACCAGAGGAATTTATTGGTAATATCATGACTAGAGATGTCGTATATATTCATACTGATACTGATCAAGAGGAAGTTGCCCATACTATTCAGCGGTATGATTTTGTTGCACTACCTGTCGTGGATACTGAGAAAAGATTAGTAGGTATTGTTACTGTTGATGATGTTCTCGATATTTTAGAACAAGAAACTACTGAGGATATATATGCCTTGGGAGGTCTTGAATCTGGTGCTGACAACTATTTTCAAACTAATTTATTCACAGTTGCTCGTAGACGGGTATCGTGGCTGCTGATTCTTTTATTAACTAATACCCTTACCAGCGCAGTCATCCGTAATCAAGAAGATGTTTTAGAACAGGTAGTAACCCTGGCTGCGTTTATTCCATTGTTGATTGATACCGGCGGTAATGTGGGAGCGCAGTCTTCCACAGTAGTGATTCGGGGTTTAAATACGCAGGAAATACGTACGCGAGAGACTTTGAACGTCATTCGCAAAGAGGCGATCGCTGGTGCTTTGTTAGGGGTAATGTTAGGTGTAGTAGTTACGGTATGGGCTTTCATCCTTCAAGGGAACTTAGCAGTCGCAATTGCTGTAGGCATAAGTTTATTTGCGATTTCGCTGATTGCTTCACTATCGGGTGCTGCCTTACCTTTTTTGTTTCATTCTTTGAAATTAGATCCTGCATTGATGTCGGCTCCTTTTATTACCACTGCTGTTGATGTCTTGGGAGTTCTAATTTATCTGAATGTCGCCAGATGGATTTTAAGATTGTAACTACAAATAAAGTTAAGTAGTGAGTCAGTCTGGTGGACGGGTTCCCCGGCATAAAGGAACTGCGTAGACGCCTGAAAGGCGGCTTCCCCGAAGGGTTAGTTGTTCTCTCCTCATCCTCCCCTCTCCTTATCTTTCTGTTCTCCGTTTCCTATTCCCTACCTATCACTTTTTAATCACATTTGCGCTTAATCATAATTAAGTGTAAGTATACAAACTCTGTTTGCAGATATCTCTGCAATCAATTTCCAGAAGTAATTATCTTGCCCATGAACCTTGAGTTGATGAAGCTAATGTTGAGTTAATGCTCGACGTTAGCTACAACTTCTAGCAATTCAATCATCCATTGAGCTTAACTAATTACGAGGTTACAATCATGTACCAAAAAATTTTTCTGCCCTTGGTGATAGCTGCAACAATCATTGTGCCATCAATTCCGAAATTGGTGCAAGCACAAACGCAAACACAAACTACCAGAATTGGTGACTTAGGAAGCCCTCAAGGCATCACCATATCTGGAAAGGTTCAGAGCATAGTTGGTAATGATTTCATCCTTGATGATGGTAGTGGGCAAGTTATTGTTGATGCTGGGCCGCGCTGGTGGCGTGAAATTAACCTAAAACAAGGTGAACAAGTTACCGTTATAGGTGAACTAGGTAGATCTGGTGAGTTTGATGCTTTTAGAATTACCAGAGCAGATAGATCTGTAATCGAAATTCGTTCACCTGAAGGCCCACCACCTTGGGCAGGTGGCCCAAATCGAGCCAAGCCCAAGAAATAGTAACAGTTCTGTAGGGTGTAGGGAAAAGAAGAGGACAAGGGGAGAAGACGTGAGTCACAATCCTTCCCCGTATCCCCTTGTCCTAATTTCCGTCTGCTGCCTTTGTTGGTCAACGCGTACATCCAGGGTATAAATATTATTTCTTGATGTTTTTTGAAAAAATATCAAAACCATGATCTTCAGACAAATTCTACTATTACTTATTACGGTCATTAGTACTGTATTTGGTTCTGTTGGATGCACCTTGGAACGCAATTTTGAAGCAGAGGCACAAGCACCAGTTTCTGTCATTAAAACTCAAAAAAAGCGGGCAAATGTACCTTATGTGCCAACACCACAACGAGTGGTAGAAGCTATGCTAGAACTAGCACAAGTTAACAGTAATGATGTGATTTATGATTTGGGTAGTGGTGATGGGCGAATTCCCATTACTGCTGTCAAGAAATATAATGTTCGTCGTGCTGTGGGCGTGGAAATTAATCCTCGTCTTGTACAAGAAAGCCGTACTAATGCTCAAAAAATAGGAGTGAGCGATCGCGTCGAGTTTAAACAACAAGACTTATTTCAAACTAATTTCAGAGATGCCACTGTAGTCACACTCTATTTATTACCAAATCTCAATTTAAGATTGCGACCAAAACTATTAAAAGAACTAAAACCAGGCACTCGTATTGTTTCTCACAGCTTTGATATGGGCAACTGGAAACCACAACAGGTAGTAAGGATACGTGGTAGAACTCTTTATTTATGGGTTGTTCCGGAGCAAATTCCTCCAAATTTAACCTCATAGGCAGAAATTTAATTTTCCATCAGACAGATGAATGACTCAATAAAGATGAAATAAACTACTCAAAGTGAATCGATTAAATCAAAAATAGTGATCTCAATATTTAGTATCAAAGTAATGACTATGAAGATTAGAAAGTTTGCCAGCTTGGCGACAGGTATTATACTACTACCAGTCTTTGCAGCCTGTACACCTAACGAAACTGCCCAAGTCTCTCCAACACCAACTCCACCTGCTACTGATGTCACACAACCGCCGACTCCAACAACACCTCCTGCTACTCCTGGTACAACTGCGAATAAAGATATTCCAGATGTGATCGACGATCATCCCTCATTAAACACACTTGAGAAACTGATTGATGAAGCAGATTTAGAAGATAAGCTAGATGATACTGGCCCCTTCACGATATTTGCACCATCAGATCAAGCATTCGCGGCTCTTCCAGAAGCAACTCGGCAAAAACTACTCCAACCACAAAACCGTGAGGTTCTCAGACAGATATTGACTTATCATGTCGTTCCTGGAAATCTAAGAGCTAACCAACTTCAGTCTGGAGATATAAAAACTCTTGGTGTTAACCCACTAACCATTCAGGTTGAGCAAGCAACAAACCAGGTTCAAGTTAATAATGCTCGTGTCATTCAGCCAGATATTCCAGCCAGTAACGGTGTTATTCATATAATTGATCAAGTACTTTTACCTCCAGATTTGAAGTTATAAACCAAAAAGGAAAAGTGCAATGAAAGGATTGAAAGGCAAGAATGCTCTAATTACTGGAGCAAGTTCAGGAATTGGACAAGCGATCGCCATTCGTCTTGCCCAAGAAGGTTGCAACATCGCCATAAATTACCGCAAAAGTCCAGAGGGTGCCGAAGAAACCGAAGATATGGCAATGCAAAAGGCGTGTGGCGATATCGAAAATTGCGGTGTTAAGTCTCTACTAGTTCAAGGTGATGTTTCCAATGAAGAAGACATCATCAGCATGGTAAACACTGTAATTGAAAAATTCGGCAGTTTAGATATTTTGGTTAACAATGCCGGGATTCAAATTGAAAGTCCCTCTCACGAAATTCCAACTAGCGAGTTCGATCAAGTACTGGCAGTAAACCTCCGCGGTTCTTACCTGTGCGCCCGTGAAACTATTAAGCACCTACTTGCTCAGAATCGTTCAGGGGTAATTATCAATGTTTCCAGTGTTCATGAAATTATACCCAGACCAATGTATGTCAGCTATTCCATCAGTAAAGGAGGCATGGAAAATCTGACCAAAACTCTAGCACTGGAATACGCCAACCGAGGTATTCGTGTTAATGCCATCGCACCAGGTGCGACAATTACACCTATCAATGAAGCTTGGACTGATGACCCTGAAAAGAAGGCTGTTGTAGAAAGTCACATTCCAATGGGGCGTGCTGGTACTTCCGAAGAAATGGCAGCAGCAGTAGCATTTTTAGCATCAGATGAAGCGGCATACATCACTGGACAAACCCTGTTTATCGACGGTGGGCTAACGCTGTATGCAGACTTCCGAGAAGCTTGGTCAGCTTGAGGAGTAATTTTTTTGACATATTTGACATAATATTACTGCCAGTAAAAGCGCCATAGCAGAGTGTTTGCTGAACTAGAATTTCAACTTAAATTTCAATATCTTTATTTGCGAGCGATCGCATAGCTTACCGTAGGCATTCGCTGCTAGTGGCAAGCTCATACTTAATTTTTCGCTCAGTAATTTAATCACACAAAGAATTTGTGAAATCCTCTGTTTCCTAGCCCTTGCCTTATCTACATCTTTTAAATCTCTCGCTTCGTTGCTATGGCGCCAGAGAATTGATTCTCTGGCTCACAGCTAAAGTATACCGAAGTAGACTCAACAAAAATTTCAGTCCTAGAAGTGGACTTATGCTATTAGCCCAGTAGACGCCGGAGGCGGCTTCCCGCAGGGTACTCTAGTTCTGAGCGAAATAACACCAGAGCGCGATACTTCGATGATTCCAAAAATGGAGTCAAGAAAAAGCCCCTAGTTCCTATTTCCAGGAGAATTATGAACTTATTTTCCATTGATGAATTAGCAATTTTAACTGCACAATCAAATCACACTTGTGTTTCTATCTATATGCCGACTTATAAAATGTCGGCAGAGACACTACAAAACCCAATTCGTTTTAAAAATTTAATCCGGGAAGCTGAGGAGAAGTTAGTAGAGAGTGGACTTCGTCCTCAAGATGTCAGAGACTTGTTGCAGCCAGCCCAAGACTTAGATGAATACGAGTTTTGGCAGCACCAAAGCGATGGACTAGCAATGTTCATTTCTAACAACTTTTTTAGTTACTACTGTGTACCTATTGATTTTCAAGAATTAGTCGTTGTTACTGACCGTTTTCATCTTAAACCTTTAATGTCCTTGCTTACAGGTGATGGACTGTTTTATATCCTAGCGCTGAGTCAAAATCAGGTGAGATTATTTCAAAGTACTCGCTACAGTGTGAGTGAAGTAGAGTTAGAAAACGTACCTACCAGTATTGCTGAGGCACTAAAGTACGACGATCCCGAAAAAAGTTTCCAGTTCCACACAGGTACATCCCAAGGTGGTGGTGGCGATCGCGCTGCTATATTTCACGGGCATGGTGCTGGTAACGACGACAGGAAAGACAACCTGCTGCGCTACTTCCGCAAGGTAGATGACGGCTTGCAAGAGTTGCTAAAAAATCAGCGATCGCCTCTGGTTTTAGCAGGCGTTGACTATCTTCTACCTATCTACAAGCAAGCCAACTCCTATCCCAATCTCATTGATGAAGGCATCACTGGCAACCCAGACGAACTCAAAGCAGAGGAATTACACGCGCAGGCATGGCAGATTGTACAGCCTTACTTTGAAGAAGCACAGCAGGAAGCAATTGCTAGCTATCAAGCTTTACTAGGAACAGGAAAAACTGCTAGTAGCATTCAGGAAGTAGTTACTGCTGCCTACTACCAAAGAGTAGAGTCTGTATTTGTACCAGTTGGACAACAAAAGTGGGGACATTTTAATCCCAATACAAATCGGGTACAAGTACATCCCGAACAAGAAACAGGTGACGAAGACTTGATGGATTTTGCTGCGCTGCATACACTTCTTAATGGTGGTACAGTCTTTGCTGTCACTCCAGAGCAAGTACCAGGAGATAAACCAATAGCTGCCATATTGCGTTACTAAAGTATGGTGGTTACTCGATTAACTCGTAAACAACGCAGATTTACTGCGTTGATGGTAGTAGTAGTATTCACAAACATATTACTACTACCCCTTGGGAGGGGATTAACACAGGAAGTACCACCTATACCCGTTACACCCCAACTCCCTGAAACTGAGACACTCTCACCAGATGGATTGTTCTTTGCTGATATAGTCGTTAGAGGACAGCCCATATTTCAAGTTGGTAGTGTTGGAGATGTTAGTGCTATACAACGAGCACAAATTATTAACCGTCGCATCGCAGGTATTTTGGCACAACCTCAAATTGGTAGAGATGTTATTGTTGTGCCAGATCCATCGCGCGGCATCGTTACTTTACAAGTGAGCAATCGGGTTTTAATGACTGTTACCCAACAAGATGCTCAAGATTTTAACTTGCCAGTCGAAGCGCTTGCCCAGCAGTGGGCTTCTCAATTAAACCAGGCATTTGAGCAACCACCCTTAGCAATTGATGTCGGACAACGTCTATTTGTTACTGTGCGTCAGTTCCAGCGAGATAGCATAGACAACCTACCATCTTTTTTGGGTGCACTGTTAGCTGTGATTGCAACTTGGATAATTGCTATTAGTGTACGCCGTCTTACCCTATTTGGCTCGCGACAGTGGGAAGTAGATCACAACTCAAAAATCTTGGTAAGTCGCTTGGTATACGGCATTATATGGGTAATAGGTACAATTGTTGCTTTGGGAGTCTTGGGACTTGACTTTACCACCTTGCTGGGAACACTAGGTTTAACGAGTGTTGCAATTGGCTTTAGTTTACGTGATATTTTAAGTAACTACTTTTCTGGCATTATTCTGCTTGCCTCTCGTCCATTTCGATTAGGAGATCAGATTGTCATTAAAGAAATTGAAGGTACTGTTACTCAAATTCAACTGCGAGCTACAACAATAAAAACCTACGATGGGCGTGTTGTCTATATTCCTAATCAAGAAGTTTTTAGCGCCATTATTACCAATAATACATCTTCTACCATTCGTCGTAATTCAATTATGGTCGGTATTGGTTATAGTGCAGATATTACAACCGCCAAACAAATTATTAACGATGCTGTTTTACAAGTTAGAGGAGTTGAAGCAGAACCAAAACCAGAAGTTTTAATCCGAGAGTTGGCTGCAAGTACAGTCAATATAGAAGTGCGATGTTGGGTGAACTCCCGTAGATTACCTTTTTTAGAAACTACTTCTTTGATTGCTCAAGCAATTAAAGAGGCATTACAGCAGGCAAAAATTGAAATGCCAACTGAAATTTATACAATAAAATTTCGCAATCAACTACCAAGGAATAATCACCATCAAATTAATTCAGAATTCTCTAAATAAATTTATATTGTGAATTTTTAATTCTAAAATATGTCGATTTTGAGAAAAGTTTGGCGACTGTTAAAAGAAATAGCTTCTGAATGGCAATTTCATGAAGTATCACTTTTAGCTTCTTCTTTAGCTTATTTCACGGTATTCTCCCTCGCTCCATTAATGGTCATAATCATTATGATTGTGGGAACAATTTATGGAGAAAGTGCAGCAAAAGAACAGCTTATTAGTCAACTATCTGGGCTGGTAGGTGAGGAAGGTGCAGAATTAATTGCAACAGCAATAGCTAATTTTAGAGCCGATGCTACAGGAGGAACATTTCGGCTTTTATTTAATCTTAGCTTTTTGATATTTGGCGCTACTGGAGTTTTTACACAAATTCAAGATGCATTGGATAGAATTTGGGAGGTAAAGGCAGATCCAAAAAGGCATCTCCTACATTTTATACGTAAACGCCTATTATCTTTTGCGATGGTATTGGTCATTGCATTATTGTTACTACTTTCTTTTATCAGTAATACAATATTAATAGCATTAGTTAATTTTTTGAATGAATTAGTTCCCGGTTTTGGTTATTTGTGGCAAATTATTAGCTTTTTGGTTTCTTTTGGAACAACAACACTGATATTTGTCCTAATGTATACCATTCTCCCCGATGTTGAAATTGCCTGGCGTGATACTGTTGTTGGTGCAGCCATTACCGCACTTCTGTTTCTAGCCGGACAATTTTTCTTCAGATTATTTCTCAGTCAAACTAATTTTGGCTCTGCCTATGGAGTAGCAGGTTCCTTTGTAATCATAATTACTTGGATATTTTATGCTGCTCACATTCTCTTTTTAGGAGCAGAATTTACCAAGGTTTACGCTAAACAGCGCGGCTCTCCTATCGTACCGTCTGATTATGCTGTACATATTTCGCATGAGCAACAGCGATCGCAAAAAACTTCCCAAAGAAACCGTCACCACAGGTAGAAGAATTTTCTCAACTTACTGATGAAATATATAAATAAACCAACCACTACTAACGACGATTTTAGATTAACTTTATTTGTAAATTAATTTAAACTATTTATGAATGAAACAAATGAGCCAAACATAAACAAATTCTGGGAGCAATTGAGCAATGCCAAGCTAGTTCGCTATGTGTTACTGTTTGCTCTTGGCTGGGCAATTGTCCAGGTTTTGGCTTATTTTGAACAAGTGCTGGTAATTTTTATATTTGCCGCAATTATAGCGTTTTTACTAAATTATCCTGTTAAGTGGATTGAGCGTTTTTTACCTCACCCGATCGCAGTTATTATTGTTTTTTTATTGAGCTTATTAATTTTGGTAGGTTTGATAGCTACGCTAGGTTTTTCTATCTTATCTCAAGCCCAACAGTTGGTGGATCAAGCCCCACAATTTATAGAGGTTGTAATTTCCCAGTTAGAACAATTACAAAACCTTCTAAGTAAATGGAATTTTCAAGTAGACTTTAATGCTTTTGAAGAAGAATTACGCAATCAAGCTTTAGCGATGATTGGAACTGGCTTTACTACAGTTCAAGTTATATTAACTAACTTGATTGATTTAATTATAATAGCTGTTGTAGCTTTTTTCATGTTACTAGATGGTAAGAGAATCTGGAAATTAATTCTAAAAATTTTCCCAGTTCATAGCCGTGAAAAAATAACTGTAGCAATTCAACGCAATTTTTTAGGTTTCTTTTGGGGACGATTACTATTATCTATATTCTTTGGAGTTTCAACATTTATTATATTTATAATTTTGCAATTACCTTATGCTTTAATTTTGGCTGCAATTGCAGGTGTATTTGATTTAATTCCTGGAATCGGAGCCACAATTGGAATTACTCTTGTTTGTCTAATTATCTTACCTCAAGGAATTTGGTTAAGCCTACAAGTATTAGTAGGTTGTATTTTGCTCCAGCAGGTAGAAGAAAATTTACTCATGCCACGAATTATGCAAGGTTCAATCAATATGAATCCAGTGTTTATGTTTTTTGCATTATTAGTTGGAGCAAGAGTTGCAGGGTTAGTAGGAGTGTTTTTATCAATTCCGATTGCGGGAGTGTTGATTAGCCTGTTTGATGTAGAAGAAATCCAAGGACAGCATTAGCTAGCCAAGCTTGAGTAGAGGCAAAAATATTCCTAAAGAGAGATATATATTCCTAAATTGTGATTGTGAATTAAGTAATCACTTTCCAGTCACATTTGCTTGTCATGCTCAAATTATAAGCTGCCTTTATTTTGTAATTTATTTATCCTACCGAGATAGCCTTATGGAATTGCAGGATATCTTTCATTGGATTTATGTTGCTCTAATGGCAATTGGAGCATTACATTTTTGGTCATTAAGTCGTAATCCACGTGGTGTTCCTCAACATGAGTATCTTGTAGCTATATTTATCCCAATTTGGTCAGGACTCGCTTACATGGCAATGGCTTTAGACCAAGGTAAAATAGAAGCTGCGGGGCAAGTTGCACATTATGCTCGCTACGTTGATTGGATTGTCACTACACCGTTACTGTTGCTGGCTCTCTCCTGGACAGCAATGCAATATATTCGCAAAGATTGGACACTCATCGGCTTTTTGATGAGTACTCAGGTAGTTGTGATTACGAGTGGGCTGATTGCGGATTTATCGGAACGAAATTGGGTGAGGTATCTGTGGTATATCTGTGGAGTTTTCGCCTTTCTCATTGTTCTTTGGGGTATTTGGGTGCCATTGCGTGCTAAGACTAAAACCCAAGGTCTGGAATTATCAAACTTATACAACAAACTTGTCACTTACTTTACAGTACTTTGGATTGGCTATCCTATTGTCTGGATTATAGGGCCTAGTGGTTTTGGCTGGATAAATCAGACTATAGATACTTTTTTGTTTTGCGTACTTCCCTTTTTCTCTAAGGTAGGATTTAGTTTTCTAGATTTACACGGCTTGCGTAATCTTCAAGGTTCTACGCATCAGACGACTGGCGATCGCTTTGCAGATAATACTTTATATTTTTTGGGGGCGATCACTGATTTAGGGAAACCGCAACAAAAACATTCTCAGCACAGAGTCCGATATTAATTGAGAGATATTAAACAAGTCAGTCAATAGCTCATCTATAAAGGGAACTTATCACTCTTGAGCAATGACAAATAATATATAGCACCATGATTGATGACTAATGACTACTTTCCGAAAGTATTGGATTGCTAAGGTAGCTGGGATAGCGATCGCACTTTTTATAACAGGATGCGAACAAGCACTCGAATATTTACCACCCTTGCCAAGAGTGGAAATACCAACAAAGCAGCCCTCAAAGCCCTCAATTCCTGTCCAAACCGCTAAAACTGCAGAAATCGAGGCAGGAGTGCGCCAAAGCATTAATCAAGTACGTGAACAGAACGGACTTAAGCCTCTCCAAAATAACGAAAGGTTAGCAGATGTTGCCCGGAACTACAGCCGACAAATGGCAGAAAAAAACTTTTTTAGTCATACAGGAGCTGATGGCAGCACTGTGGAGACGCGAGTACGTGCTGGCGGCATTTCTTACTGGGTGGTAGGGGAGAATCTGTTTAAAGGTAGAAATATTTCCCAACCAGTAGAAATATCGGTTGATGGTTGGTTGAAAAGCCCAGGACATCGGGCGAATATCATGCGTTCATACTTTACGGAAACAGGTGTGGGAGTTTGGCGAGATGGAAACACCTACTATATTACACAGTTATTTTTACGACGTTAGTAGGGACAATATCTCAAAGTTAGCTGTTGCCATGCGTCTAAGGTAATTTACTGATAATTGACATCAGGGAGGTATTTTATGTCACTTGATGTATTAATCGTAGGAGCGGGGCCAACAGGCTTGCTTTTAGCTGCGCAATTGGCTCGGCATGGCATCAAACCACGTCTGATTGACAAGCAACCACAACCTTCCACAACTAGTAAAGCACTTGCAGTTTTTGCCCGGACTCTGGAAATATTTAACAAGCTAGGTATTGCTGAAGAAGCAATTGATTGTGGTTGTAAGATTTACGGAGCTAATATTCATGATGATGGCAAACGTTTTGCCCATATCAGTATAGACAAAATAGATTCTTTTTTCCCCTTTGTTCTCAGCCTGCCGCAGTCGGAGACTGAACGTATCCTGGCACAGTTGGTAGAGAGCCTTGATGTACATATTGAACGTCCTGTCAGTTTTACTACCTTGGAACAGGATAAAGAAGGTGTCACAGCGACACTCTGCCATCCGGATGGACAAGAAGAAAGCTGTCGAGCAGCTTGGTTAATAGGTTGTGATGGCGCACACAGCAGCGTTCGCAAGGCAGCTGGTTTGGGCTATCAAGGTATAGATATCCAAGCTACGTTTGTCCTTGCAGATTTAAAGAGTGATTGGCAACTTTCGCCCGACAATATCCAAGTTTTTTTCAGTTCAAGTGGTGTTTTAGCAGCTTTTCCCCTACCGGGAGAAAACAATTGGCGAATCATTGCTAATGTCCCTCCAGATATTGAATTACCTGAAAATCCTGAGTTACAAATTTTTCAGCAATTCACAAGCGATCGCTGTGGTTTGCAAGCTACTTTAGGCGATCCTACCTGGACAAGCAAATTTAGTATTCGGCAAAGGATAGTTGACAAGTGCCGTGCAGGACGTGTATTTGTTGCAGGTGATGCCTTAGCTTCTCATAGCCCAGTTGGTGGGCAAGGTATGAATACTGGTTTGCAAGATGCCTACAACTTAGCTTGGAAGCTAGCCCTAGTTATCAAAAATCAAGCACCAATTCATTTACTCGATTCATATCAAGCTGAACGTGAGCCAGTCTCCAAGTTTTTATTACTCAGCACGGAATGGGCTACACGAGCGATAGTTCAAAGCAATCCTACGATCAAGTTTTTACGTAGGCATCTAGCTAGTTTTGCTACCAGTTTTGATCCAGTTCAACAACGCATTACCAATACTTTGTCTGAGTTAAATGTGAACTATCGCAATAGTCCCATAGTTCAAGATGACTATCCACTTTCTTGGTTGAGCAGAAGCCCAAAAGCAGGCGAGCGTGCTCTTGATATATTGGTGCAAACAAATCAGAGACAACAACGTTTATACAACGTATTATCTGATACACAACACCATCTACTTTTATTTGGTGGTAAGCTTCCCAGCTATACTAGTTTGGCTCAAATGGCTCAGGAAATTGAAAGTAAATTTCCTGTTGTCATAACCGTGCATATAGTGCTTATTGGCACGGAAATACCAAAAGATTTACGATGGCAAGGTTCAATATTCCTTGATCCTCAAGGTGAGTGTCACCGACGTTATGGTGCTTCTAGTGCAAGCCTTTACTTGATTCGCCCCGATGGCTATATCGCCTATCGTAGTCAAGCAGCTAATGTCAATCAGCTCATGGCATATCTCCAAAAAGTCTATCTGTTTCAATCAACAGTTAAGAGTTATTAGTCAATCATTAACAGTCATTTCTTTCCTTCTGCCTCCTGCCTCTTTGAAGTTTGGAGCCTCCTTCGGAGGAGCAACGCTTTCGGAGGAAGCCTTCGCTCCAACTTCTCTCTGCCTCCTGCTTTTTTAAGCTAGTAAAACGATTCCTTGAAACTGCAACCATGACACAACTTAGGGAACGCCAACAAGTGCAAGTGCGATCGCACTCCCCCAAACCTCCCAAAGGATGGAATCGCCTAAAATGGTATGGCCCTGGTTTGATTTGGATGATTTCTTCCGTAGGCTCTGGTTCAGTACTGTTTACCCCAAGAGTCGGTTCGCGTTACGAGTATGGCTTGCTGTGGATGGCACTGATTGTCATCTTCTTTATGTGGGTGATGATTCGAGAAGTCGGCTGGTATACCGTTGTTACGGGTAAGACTATTCTAGAAGGCTACCGCGAGCTACCAGGGCCAAATAATTGGGCAATTTGGTTAATTTTTTTACCACAATTAGTTGCTGCTATAGTTACAGTTGCCGGAATTGCTGCACTTACCGGAAGTGCCTTAATGATAGCCTTTCCAGGTAATCAAGCACTTTATGCAACTATCACAATTATTTTTTCATTAATTCTGGTGATTTCAGGGCGTTACAAAGTAGTTGAACTGGCAACTTCGATCATGGCAGGTGTGCTAGTTGCAGTGGCAATTATTACCGCAGCACGAGTTTTCCCACCAGTTGAGCAGTTCGGAGGGGGTTTAATTCCGGGTTTTCCACAAGACTTAGACCTGGAATTTATACTACCTTGGGTAGGCTTTATCCTAGCGGGAGCAGCAGGAATTATGTGGTTTTCTTACTGGGTGGCGGCGCGGGAATATGGTGGGCCACTAGAGGAAGATAATCATGATCATGAGCCTGGAAATAATGGCCACTTTCATCGTGAGTATTTAGACGAGGATTATCAAAAGCGTCTCAATTCTCGCTTAAAAAAGTGGATACAGATCATGAGTACCACCGCAGCGATCGGGGTGATTGGGGGAGGCTTGGTGATTGTTGCCTTTATGATTTTAGGTGCAGAACTTTTAGCTCCTGAGGGAATCATTCCAGAAGGTATCCAGGTAGCGGAGGATCTGACGCGGCTGCTCTCAGAAGTTTGGGGAGTATTTGGTTACTGGCTGCTAATTATTGGTGTGATGATCGCTTTAGCAGGGACTATCCTCAGTAACCAAGATGGGTGGGGAAGAATGTTTGCTGATGCCACGCAAATTCTCATGGAGCCACAACTACATCAGTCTCAATTACAAAATGGACATAACGGCAATCATCTTTAGCAGTGGATATTCTCCAAGTTCTCAAATCAAGAATGGCTTAAAAATAGTTATGCAATTTGGGTAACTGCAATTCTGCCACTGATTGTTTTCTTTCTAGTCCGCGATCCAGTAGACATTCTCTCCGTGGGCGGTGTTGTTACTACAGTACATACCCCCGTAGTCGTCTTTTTAACCCTTTATTTGAACCGTACACAACTTCCAGAACAATTACAACCAGGCTGGTTTTCCTTAACCTTCATGGTTTTGTCAGGATTGTTCTTTACAGGGTTTGCAATTTTGTATTTTCTCGACTTATTTGGCATGGAATTTTGAATTAAAAACGAGGTGCTACAACCTTTGACGGATGCGAATAATTAATAAATCACTCAGGATAAATCAAAATCTTCAATTTTTTCACTCATTCTCAAAAAGTCATCACCTTACTTTTTACTTCCATTCTCAGGAGGAGTTATGAACAAAAAATTTGTTTTTCTAGCTTCAGCGGTTGGACTGAGCCTGCTAATAGGTGCTTGCGAGCCTGCTGCCGAGACTCCAACAACTACACCACCAGCAGGTACAACACCAGTACCACCAGCAGGCACAACACCAGGTACAACACCACCAGCGACTCCGACTACTCCTTAATATTTGCAGAAGCTGTGTTTAGCTTGAAAAAGAAGTACCAAAAAGTGTGAAGTGCCTGTCTAGGCATTGGTTGCAGTCGGAACGAATGATAATTCCCATCGTGGTGGTGAGGTTGTTTGGCTCATCCTCGCCGCCTTACTCTACCAAGAGCGACTAACCAGTGGTAGTTAAATAAATCATATTTACAGACAATAGCTGACAATCTTTCACAATGGAGCTACTTGCTACCATTTTAGGGTGGCTAGGCGCGATCGCCCTCATCGCTGGATTTCTCTTTATTGTAGTTTTCTATTTTCGAGGAGCTTTCCGCGACTACATCGATTACAGAGCTATCAATGTTCCTAGCCCAGATGAACACCGTTTTGCCGTCGCTTTAGGCAGTGTATCTAATTCTTTAGGCACCACAGGTTACGTAATCGACTTTTGGTTTGAGGCAAATGAGATTCAATCGGCACGGTTAAAGGCAATTCGGAGTGCCAAACGATGCATTCATTTTGAGACATTTTTCATGACTCCGGGGCGTCGTGCCAATGATTTCGCAGCTGCTTTAGCCGAACGGGCTGCCGCTGGTGTGAATGTACAACTGGTTGTAGATAGCTACGGTACGAAAAAGTTACCCAAAAAGTATTGGAAGCGTCTAGAGGCGGCTGGTGTAGAGGTTCGCTTCTTCAAATCTTTTAGCTGGAAAGCTCCGTTTGATTATGCCGGGCGCACTCACCGCAAGCTACTACTAATTGATGGAAAAATTGCTTTGATTGGTGGTGCTGGGGTTTCTGATTATTGGGATGGGCAGAAGAAATTTGGCGATACGGCTCCTTGGTTTGACTTTGAGTTTTGTTTAGAAGGTGCTGTGGTGTCAGTTCTAGAAGGAATATTTATGCAGCATTGGGCAGCAGCTCGCGGCACAGTAGACTTGAGTGCAGAAAATTTTCATCCCGATCCACCAGTGGCTGCAATGATTCTGGTAACTCCGGGTGATGCCCCTTCTAATCTCTCTTCTTCAATCAGAGCTTTATTTACTACGGCGATTTTTGCAGCTAAAGAGCGAGTTTGGATTGCTAGTCCTTATTTTTTGCCCGATTATCAGTCACGTCAAGCTCTCATTGCAGCTAAAAAAAGGGGAATTGACGTGCGCATTCTTACCTGCGGCCCCCACAATGATAAAAAATTAGTTTACTACGCCTCTGGTGAGCTTTACGGAGACTTACTTCAAGTAGGAATCAGAATCTACGAGCACCAGCCAAGTATGCTGCATGGTAAGTGCTTGTTAGTTGACGATAAATGGGTGAGTACCGGCAGTGCTAACTTCGATCCCCGCAGCTTCTTCCACAATGATGAACTGAATATCTCTACTGCCGAACCGCAAATGGTGAAACATATCAAGCAGATTTTCCACACTGGCTTTGAGCGCAGCCAAGTAATTAGTATGACAGACTGGCGTACTCGGCCGTTGTGGAAGCAAATTATTGGACGTTTAGTTCTGTTTTTACAATCACAACTTTAGAATTTGTTTAATCAAGTGAAATTATGAGAATAAATGTTGGCACTCCAAATTTAACAATTAACCACGGCAGAACCTTTATGGTGACTGATTTAAGTGGCAATATTCATCCTGAAACTAACCAAGGTATTTTTTCGGATGATACTCGATTCTTGAGCTACTATAACTGCTATTTAAACGGTAAAAATTGGATACGTCTAACTTCTACAACAACCGCTTATTATGCAGATCGCGTTTATCTCGTCAATCCGGAATTTACAACTGATGATGGCTCTTATACCAAGGGTACATTGTCACTAATTATTAGTCGGGTTGCCAGCGAGGGTATTCGTGAAGAGTTGCAGCTTACCAACTATGGATGTAAAAAAGTTCATTTCAATCTAGAAATAGCCCTGCGTTCAGACTTTGCTGATATCTTTGAGGTTGAATCTCAAAAGTTCGTCCGTCGCGGACACATTGAAACACAGTGGAACAAAGAACAAAGTGAACTGGTAACTACTTACACCAACGGTGATTTTTTCCAGTGTCTCAGTTATCGTTTAGCCAACTGTCTCGTGCAACCCCATTATGGTAATGGGCGGATTATTTTTGAGATTACCCTAGAACCTGGTGCTACCTGGAATACTTGTTGCTTTTACACCCTGGCAGACAATAAACACGTTCGTAAACCAGTAGACTTGTCTTACCAACAAGCCATTGAAACGGGGTTGGATGAAGTTCAACAACGTTGGCGAGATATTGTGACTGATGTTACCTGCTCAGATGGGGATATTACTAGACTTTATCGCCAATCGGTAGAAGATTTAGGGGCATTGCGACTATATGACTACAAATTTACTGAGGATACTTGGATACCTGCGGCGGGTGTACCCAAGTTCGTGACTTTGTTTGGTCGTGATAGTTTGATTGTTAACCTGCAAAATATGATTGTGCATCCTGGTTTTGTGAGGGGAACGTTGCAAAAACTTGCCGAACTCCAAGCTCAAGAGTGGGATGATTGGCGAGATGCCGAACCAGGTAAGATTCTGCACGAGATTCGCATGGGTGAATTGGCGTATTTCAAGAAAATACCCCACACCCCCTATTACGGCGCAGCCGATACCGCTCCTTTATTTTTAATCGCCCTGCATGAGGCTTGGAAATGGCTGGGAGATGACTCGATGTTGCAAGACTATCGAAATGTGGCTATAGGTTGCTTGGAATGGATAGAAAAGTATGGCGATTTGGATAATGATGGTTTGCAGGAGTACCAAAAGCGCTCAAAAGATGGACTTGACAATCAAAGTTGGAAAGATTCTGGTGATGCGATCGTTTACCCTGATTGTAGCCAAGTGAATGCTCCAAAAGCGTTATGCGAACTTCAAGGTTATGCTTTTGATGCGTATATGCGCATGGCAGAAGCTTTTGATTTTTTGGGAGAAAATAACTACGCTACAGAACTACGCACCAAAGCTACTCAACTGCAAGCACGCTTTGAAGAGAAGTTTTGGTGTGAGGATTTAAACTTTTATGCCCTAGCCCTCGATCCTGATAAACAACCTGTTCGTACTGTTGCTTCAAATGCTGGTCATTGTCTTTGGAGTGGTATTATTAGTCCTGAGCATGCCGCAGATGTGGTGAAAAGACTTTTGCAACCAGATATGTGGAGTGGCTGGGGCATTCGCACAATATCCACTCAAAACCCTGCATACAATCCCTTTTCTTACCACTTGGGTTCGATTTGGCCCCATGATAACGGTATTATTGCCTTGGGATTTAAGCGCTATGGTTGTGCTAAAGAGGTAGCGCAGGTTGCTGGTGGGATTTTTGATGCAGCAAAATACTTTGCTAGCTATCGTTTGCCAGAACTTTTTGCTGGGATTGCGGTAGAACCAGGAGCGTTTCCAGTTCCCTATCTAGAAGCAAATGTGCCGCAAGCTTGGGCGGCTGCATCGGTTTTTCATCTTCTGCAAGCGATGCTGGGTTTGCAAGCAGACGCTCCCAAAAATCAACTTTACGTCGATCCATATTTACCAGAATGGTTGCCTGATATTACCCTCCGCCAAGTAGAAATTGGTAAGGCTCTTGTGGATTTGAAGTTTTGGCGCGAAGGTAATGTTACCCGTTGGGATGCTGCTGTTACTGAAGGTGATGTTGAAGTGAAGCAAAAAGCTTGGCAACAGCACCAGGAAAAATCTGCTTCATCTACACGTTGATTTAGTGCATTCCACAATCAGTACAAACAGAACAAAATTTACGAGAAATAGTGACTTGTATTCAACAATAAGGAGCGATCGCGGTTCTTGTTAATTTGAATGTGGAACCTTTGAATGGAGATAATGATATGCTCATTAAGACAAAAACCACACTTTATGTTTGTAGCAGTGGTGCGATCGCCCTCTTAACATAAATTTATAATAATAAATCATTCAAATGGTAGATGTTTTTATACATATATTTCTGTCCTAAGGGGATTACACTTAATTGATTAGCAAAGGCAGTTTAGAAGCAGGGGTGTTCGTTCCCAAATTTTGTTACAAGGAATGAAAGACCTATGACTGTCTGCGCTTAAGCTTTCCAAATTGCCTTGGAGAAGCTTTTCAAAGGAGTAGTATATATGAGTGATTTTTGTCCCATCAAGCAATTTGATCACCTAGAATTTTATATTGGGAATGCTAAACAGGCAGCACTCTTTTATTCTCAGTGTTTTGGATTTACTAACATAGCTTATCGGGGGTTAGAAACGGGTAGCCGCGAAATAGCATCCTATCTAATGCAGCAAGGGAATATCCAATTTGTTTTCAGCACAGGGCTGACTCCGAAGCATCCAATCTCCAAAAGTGTCCTTAAGCATGGCGACGGAATAGCTGTTATTGCTCTAGAAGTGCCAGATACGGTTAGTGCCTATAAAGAAACAACTAAGCGAGGTGCTACAGGTGCTATTGCTCCCACTGAAGAAGAAGATGCTTATGGAATATTACGTTACTCTGCCATTCACGCCTACGGAGACGTTTTAATTAAGTTCGTAGAACGGAGTGATTACAAAGGTGTATTTGCTCCTGGTTTCCATCCCCAAAGTAAGGCGCATCTCAAGAGCAATGGCGTGGGACTAAAAACCATTGACCATATAGTTGCTAATGTAGAACTAGGTGCGATGGAGCGATGGGTGCAGTTTTTTGCTGAAACAATGGGCTTTAGCCTTTTGGTGCATTTTGACGATAAAACCATCTCTACAGAATACTCTGCCTTGATGTCGAAGGTGATGCAAGATGGCACAGGTAAAATCAAATTGCCAATTAACGAACCGGCTCAAGGCAAACATAAATCTCAAATCGAAGAGTATCTAGAACATAATTATGGCCCTGGTGTTCAACACGTAGCGCTCTCCACCGAGAACATTATTGAGACAGTGACTCGCATGAAGGCAGCAGGTGTTGAGTTTCTGAGCGCTCCACAAACATATTATGAAGACTTAGAGGAGCGAGTAGGAAAAATTGATGAACCTATAGACAAACTAGCAGAATTAGGAATATTAGTAGATAGAGATCAAGACGGATATTTACTTCAAATTTTCACCCAACCCGTACAAGATAGACCAACGCTGTTCTTTGAAGTAATTGAGCGGCATGGAGCGCGGGGTTTTGGTGAAGGAAATTTCAAAGCCTTGTTTGAAGCTATTGAACGCGAACAGGCACGTCGGGGAAATCTTGTCACCGTTTAGAAACGTGGCGAAATTATGACTTACTACTATAAGTTGGGAAAAATTCCACACAAGCGGCACACTCAATTTCGGCAACCCAACGGCTCTTTGTATCACGAAGAGTTAATCAGTATTCGCGGCTTTTCGGGGGTGCAATCTCTGCTCTATCACTTACGTCCACCAACTCAAATTCAGAAGATTTTGCCGGAGCGATCGCTCTTACTCTCCTATGAAGAACCAGGAGCTTTACGCCCTTATCACCTGCGGACAGCAACTGTAGCAGCGGGTGGTGATGCGGTGGAAGCACGTGTTCCTCTGATGGTGAATACAGATATCTGCATTGGTGTCGTTCGTCCCATGCAACCCATGCAGTATTGGTATCGGTTTGCTGACGGTGATGAGGTCATTTTCGTCCATGAAGGCAGTGGTGTCTTGGAAAGCCAGTACGGTATTCTCCGCTATAAAAGCGGTGATTATGTAGTAATTCCTACAGGCGTATTGTGGCGAATTATTCCCGATCAAGGAATTGAGCAACGGATGCTCGTAATTGAAGCCTACGGACATATTGAGCCTCCAGGACGTTACCTCAATAATTACGGTCAATTCCTTGAACACTCTCCCTACTGCGAACGCGACATTCGCCCACCGGATGAACTGATTACCCACGATGAGAAAGGAGAGTTTGAGGTACGAGTTAAAGCCAGAAACCAAATTACTAGTTATATTTATAACTATCACCCTTTAGATGTAGTGGGCTGGGATGGACATCTTTGGCCTTTTGCGTTCAACATTGAGGATTTTGAACCAATCACAGGGCGGATTCACCAACCTCCGCCGGTACATCAAACTTTTGAAGGGCCAGGATTTGTTTTGTGTTCCTTTGTACCACGTCTTTTTGATTATCATCCTCTATCAATTCCGGCTCCTTACAACCATTCCAATGTTGATTCAGATGAAGTCCTTTACTATGCTCAAGGAAACTTTATGTCACGTAAAGATATTGAGGTAGCATCAATTACGCTTCATCCCAGGGGGATTCCCCACGGCCCCCATCCAGGAACCTATGAAGGGTCAATTGGTAAAGAACGAACTGATGAACTTGCAGTGATGATTGATACGTTTCGTCCGCTGATGCTGACGAAATACGCGCTGGCATTGGAAGACAAAGATTATCCCCACAGTTGGATCTCATCATTAGAAGAACCGATTCACGGCGTGCAGCTATAAGTTTGCTAAATAAGGTGTTTATTATGACTCAAGTATTTATAAAAGCACTCAGTAGTTTAACAATTTCCTCACGCATAGAAGAACGTTTGCATCGAGGCGAACTCACTCAAGCTCAAGTTGACGATTTCCGAGACTTTCTGGCTGAGGTTGAGCGTGAATTTTTACAGCATCGAATTATTACTAACAATACTTACACTCGTTGGTTTCGTGAAGGTACGGCAACAGATGAAGAATTGCGGTATTTCATCAAACAATTCTCAGTTTTCTCGAATCAATTTCTGATCGCTGCCTTACTGAAGGGTATCAACTCGCCCACCCTTCAGCAGTCACGAGCTAGCCGGGAGATTTTGTTAAACGAACTAGGGGTGATCTATCGTAAATCTGGACAAGCGACCAGTACTCATATAGCTCAAACAGAAGAAGAAAAAGATAGAGAAGGCGATCCTGAACTGGTTAGCACTGAAGGCACGGTAGATGGTGGTATCTGTCGTTTCCGGGCGGCTC
Organism: Chlorogloeopsis sp. ULAP02; assembly: GCF_038404745.2. Lineage (NCBI taxonomy): Bacteria > Bacillati > Cyanobacteriota > Cyanophyceae > Nostocales > Chlorogloeopsidaceae > Chlorogloeopsis > Chlorogloeopsis sp. ULAP02. The sequence goes on from NZ_JAYKTT020000085.1 coordinate 92,116, forward strand.
ATTTTGAATGGCTGCTAGGTGTAGCTGAAGGGCTAGGGCTATATTATGAAGATATCGGCAAGCGCAAGCACGGTAGTACCACGACTTTGCACTTTTGCAATGAATTGATCCGTCTTTACGGCAGTGACGATTCCAATATAGCTGAGGGTGCTAGCTTTGCAGTCGAGAATTGGGCGGCGGCAGGCTTTTGGCAAGAGTTGGAGGACGGATTGACAGAGATTAAAAGGACGCGGCATCCGCAGCTGCATTTAGCATTCTTCAGTTGGCACAACCGCGTTGAAGGGCAGCACGCCGGACATACACTCTTAGAATTGGAAGAAGTTTATTTCCAGCCCAGCTTTGATCGAGCTAAGTTTATTCAAGGAGGGCGAGAGATTTTGGATGCGATCGCTGTTTTTTGGGATGGATTGAATAATGACAGGGAGACGGGGGGACGCAAAGATTAATATCTAAAATGAAGAACAGCCTAGTTTAGAACCAATATTGCTTCTAAAGCCTGATTTAATCATAGGTTTACGCGCTCATGAGGCAATAGCGTACAGCTTACCTTTAGGTATCGTCCTATACACGAAAAGTTAAGTCTTTGGGCGATCGCAATCAATGCGCTCTGTGACGTACCCAACGCTGATGAAAGCATACAGCGTGGGCTTCTCAATGACTCTTCTATGAAGACATGAATTGAGCTTTAAGACCGTGCGCCCCACGGTTGTTTATGTTGATAGCAGCGTTCAAATCCCTG
>NZ_JAYKTT020000086.1:0-10947 GCF_038404745.2 Chlorogloeopsis sp. ULAP02
GTATACGCTGGATTTTGAATCATTTGGGGGGTAATTTCGTATTGTTTGCCCACACGGAATGCTACCTGTTCACCATTCTTACCAAGGGCGATCGCAATATCTCCCTCTTTGATACCATAAGTTTTTTGGTAGTCCACACCTCTGGTGGTGTGTACTCTACCGTACCCGCGCATGGCATCGATAGTCGTGTTGACTGGTACTTTGTCAGGTTCGCCGTGCGTGTGTAGCGAGTAAACCATTGGTACTGGTTTACCAGATATAGTAGGATTTTCTGGAATCTGGGGATTTTGAGCGCGTGCTGCGGTTTGATTGCCAATGGCAATAAGTTCTTCGACGATTGGTTGCTTTGGGGTATTGGGAAGGGGTGGGTTTCGAGTGGCATTTTTGAGGTCAGTATAGCTACGCTCTACTTTTATTTCGCCGCCAGGTGTCCATTCGTTACTCTTGATAGTCAGGTCATCGTTACTGTTAATTACTGCACGAGGGGGTTGGTTTGAGGCGAGGAAATTTTCAAACTTTTGGCGAACACTATTCTCCCTACCGAGGTCATTTTTAATTGACCAGATGTTGATAGACCATCTCCTGGCTTCAGTATTGATAGCGGCGTGTTCGTTTTTGCAGTTAAACCGTGTTACTGTACCAGATTCAAGTTTAAACTCTTGGTAGGTCGCGTTTTTATTTTCTTCTCTAGTCCATGCCATTTGCTCCTTGGCAGCGCGATATCCCCACTCGGAGTTACCAATATTGATGCTGCGGGCTTCCGTTGCGGCGTATGAGTCATCGCGGTGGTAATTAATGCCAGCGCCAGGTTGCTCTGAGTAAGTTACCAGTACAATATCTGCATCGGGGTAAACCTGCTTGACAAGTTGCATTAACTTGTCGTCTTGTACTCCGCTCTTGAAATCCTTGTCTTTTAAGTCCCATTTGGCACCAACCCAGGCTACTTGTCTACCAGGTGCATAGTTTGATTTATCGGTTTCAAGTACTGGTTTGATGTAGGTTTCGAGATGCGATCGCAGTTGTTCGACTTTTTCGCTCGCGATAACACCCATAATTTCGATGGGCTTAGTATGGTCTGCTTCTTGAGTTGAAGGGAGTACAATTCGTTGTGCAGCAACTTTGCCTTCAATAGATTCTTGTCTAATAGACTGGGCAGTCCAGGTTTGAGTATTTTGTGTTAATGGGGAATTGGGATTGCTGGCGCTGGCGATCGCATTCCTTTCATTCCTTATATTGCTTGTTGTCGCTTGGTTATCCAGATTGTTATTGAATGGCTTATTTACTACTAATTGCAGATTTTGAGTGTTATTTTCTTCTATACCAACAGGTTTTGCAGGTGCAATTGGCAGGGGTATCTCTTCCTGACTTAATAACTTGGGACGATTCGGGAGTGATTGAAGTACCTGTTTGTACTCGCTTTGTTGTGGTGTGGAGCTTATTTCTAGTAGGCTACCTTGTTCTTCTACCTTTTGATTAAGCTCATTACTTAATTGTTCGTATTGGTCAAATCCATCTACTTCACCAATATTGATAGCTTCTCCTAAGAGAGTTTTTAGATTTTCTTCCAATTCACTACTGACTGTATCTTTCTCAAGAATAAGTATAGCTATACTGCTATCTTCTTCAATAATGTAATTACTATTTGCTCCTTTAGACTCTAACCAATAGTTGACAGCATTAACATCTGGAACTGGTACTACTAATCCAATCGCTTCTTTAATAACTTGTGAATTATTTTCTAGAGTATACTGCTGGTTGGGGTTGCTAAAATATATGGTTTGTTCTGGAATGATTGGAGCAGATAGTGGTGGAGTAACATTACTCTTGATCCCGCCAACTATTTCTATAAATTGTTCTTTTATTTCGGGAGGAATTGTACTTTCATCTAGCATGAATACTGTCATGCCTTTTTTGGTTTCCAATCGGCTTTCTAATTTGGGAACTTGCTCGTATTTTATTCTTACTCTTTCTATAAATTCTTTTGTGACTTCAGCTTTTTTACTATCAACAGCTAACCCAACTAATCCTAATAATTTATCTTCTTGGCTCTGAAACATAAGAGTAGGACGTTCGATAACTTTATCAAATAATTGGCTATTTTTTTGTTCTACTGGTGATACTTCTTTTTGTTGTTCAACTAATTGATAACGTTTAATCCAGTTTTTGGGATATCGTACTGATTCGGGGTTAATAGTTAATTTGCAGGTAGTTTCATTACTTGTGATAACAACAGGTATGGTTGTTTGAACTTTGTTCTCATTAATTATACCTGCTCTAATTAACTGTTCTGGAACACTAGGTATTTTATTGTATTTACTTTTTCCTTTATATACCCGCTCGCTATATTGACCGATGATTCCTAATGATTTATCGCCGATTTTAACAGTGTAATAGCAGAGTTTATCATAAGCCTTAATATTTATAGATAGTTCTTGACTTATAAATTCTTTATCTTTAAACTTATCATCTATTTCTATTCTTACAAGCTTTCCTTCTGGTGTTTCTCCAATCGCAAATGCATTTTTACCTGTAGTAATACTGGTAATTTTTAACTTTAATTGCTGTCCCTTCTGACCGGGCTTTTCTGCCAGCCATCCTGCTTCTATTCCTACCTTTACTGATTCTTTAGAAAGAGTAACTAATTTCTCTTCTTTACTACCATTTTGAAAGGTGATAACATAATCTTCTCGTTCAAGTTTACCTTGAACTATAGTTAAATTTACTTGCTCACCATTAAACCTTTGGTCTTTATATTGAAATTTTTGTAATTCTTTTACCTCGAAACTTACTTCGGGTAGTCCAGGTATTTTTGCTGTAACAGTGGCTGTATATACTTCACCCTTTTCAATAATACCAGTTGCTGTTGTACCGATGGGGAGCTTGCCATCGGTGGTGTTGATGTTAGCGAAGGTTTCATAATCTCCTGTTTCTGGGTTTTTGATCTCGATGACATCTTTAATGACAGTATTACCTTTATTGTCTACTTGTTCGCTAATATTAAATCTAATTTCTTGAAGTTGACCCTGGTTTTCTGGTTTGATTATTTCACTTGTACGGTTATAACCTGTAAGGGTAAATTCAGTAAATTGAAGTGTATCTACCTGTTTAATAATTTCATCAATGAAGGTAGCAAATACAAAATTTGATACTTTCTTTTGTCTTTCCACTTCTTGTTCAACTTCACTTTGACCTTTGGAATTAGAAGCTTCACGAGTTGTTGATACTGCCCAGGTAGCAGCAGCCATTGTTAGCTTTTGGTCATCAGGAATCGAATTATAGAAATCTTCGGCTATTCGGTAAGCTTTTTGGTACATCAACTTAATTTGTCCTTCACTCAGTTCAGGTTGGAAGGATATCTTGGTTGATGTAATTTCTTGGTTGGGCATAATTCCCAACTCTTGAAGTTTGGCTTCTTGCTCTTTGAATACAGTTCCTAACGTTCTAAACTTGGGTTTACTATTTTCAGTTTCATCGTTAATTTGAGCGTAGACTCGATATCTGTGGGGCTTATCTTTAGAACGTTTTTCGGCTGGTATTTCTGATACTTTTAAGGTAATTTTTTGTGCGTTCCAGATTAAAGGATGATCGTATCTGAGGAGGTTTGTAACATCAAGTTTCTTACCATGCCCTATATCGATACTTGCTGATGGCCCTTTTTCTATCTTTTTGCGCTGGCTGTAACGTGTAGCGTTGTTGAACTCCCTATCAAATTCTCTTTTGGCAAGGTTAGCTTGCAGGCGTTGTTCGTATGTAAATTCTACTCCTTTGAATAGGTTTGAAAATTGAGCTAGTTCACGTGATTCTAGTTGTGCTTTCTCAAAGTACTGGTTAACCTTACTGATAAGGATTTCAACTGGCGAGTTACCTGTTGGTTTAATAGTACTGTCGAGGTAAACATCTTTTTTCTTATCTCTAATATAGTTGACTTCCCGGTGGAGAATCCGACTGTTGTTGCGGATAATCTCTATTTCCGGATTTTTAGCACTTTTGAAGAGGTCAACCGCAATTTGGTTTTGAAACGCTGCTGCTGCAATCATTTCCCGATACATTCGGGTGTTGATGCCCATTGCAAAGAGTGCAGTTGCCTGGGTTAGGGGTTCTTGCCGAACAGTTTGGATAAACTCTTCCATATAACCGCGATACTTATCAGGAACTTCCTTACCTTTGATACCCTTGGATTTTGCCCAGGCTTCTGTCTTGAATAATTCTTCGTAGTGTTTAGCTACTTGCTGTACGTACTCTATTTGGTCTTTCTCGCTACCAAAGTTTTTTAGAATTGTAATTTCTGACTCTAACGCTTCAATTGACGTAAGATGATTGTTGATAATACCGACGCTAATGCCATCACTCATGTGGATGGCGATTTCTTCAAACTCCGGCTGGCTACCATCTTCCTGATAAAATGACTGTTTCTTGAGTTTGACAGTTGGCTCGTAAGCGTTTTCGGGTAGGTTACGCTCAAGAGCCTCTGCTGTAAGGTTGGGGTACTTGGTTGCTTGCTCAAATCCTATACAATCACCATCATAGTCGCGTGCCTGCCTCTCTTGTTCGGACTCTTGAGGAAGAATTTGTAACTCATAACCAGCTGATTGAAGTTCTTTAATATACTCATTAAACCTGTTAATAAACTCTATTTTGTCTTTGGTTTCGAGCTTACCAATATTTTTATCTAAGTAATTTTCAATACCTTCCAACTGTACATTTTTACCTTGAGCTTTTGGGAGGATAGATAAAAGTTGTTTGTTGAGGCGGTTGTAAATGCGATCGCTTGTTTCATCCGAGACGGCGATAACACCTGCAAGAGGTTTGCCATCGGGGCCAAAGATATCTTCTACTATTTTGTTGGTTGAGACGCACAGGCCATTAGAGTTTAGGAAGGGTGAGCGGAAATTGAGTACCTCCTCACCATCTTGGTAATGAGAAATGCAGACTTCACCATCTCTTAGGTCTTTTGACGGGATGACCATCGCCCGCTCAAAAGTGAGGGTTTTTCCAACGGAGATATCTTGCCACTCGCCTTGGACAAATCGAGCTAGTTCTCTTTGGATTTTCTCAGTTTCTAATAGTTGTCCCGACCCTTCGAGGTCTTTTTTGATGAGCTTGTAAATGCTTGTGTCAGTTGCTAACCGTTCTTGCAGTTTTTCAAATTCTTCGGCTATTTCTGGGTTGATGGTTGCTTCTTCCTCCAATTGGGCGGCTTGTTGTTCCAGGAAGGCTTTACGTTTTTCGTATTTCTCGCAATAGAGTTGGGCTATCTTGCGCGGGTCAGCCAACGCTTCTTTGAGTTTTGCTGCTTCGAGTTCTACCGTTTCAGCAAAATCCTTTAACCCATTGGGAAAGGATGCAATCATTTGAGAGATAGCAGTCTTACCTAACTCAGACTGAGATTTTTCCCCCAGCCAGATTTTTTGGCGATACAGCCCAGGTTTTATTTGAGGTTTGCTTGGCCCGTTGGGGTTATCTTTATCGGTTCCCTTGAAAGCTGATAAGGGAAGAATCAGGTCAACTTTAGCTTGGTTATTAGGATCTTGATAATTGAGGATCTGGTCGAGGTTAGCCGGGCGTACAGTACCCTTTCCAAACCTAAATTTGCCATCTTCACCATCTTTATCCGTCCAACCAAAGCGGTGCTGGATAACCCGGTACTGGTTGCCTTCTTGGTGTCCGGTTAGCTGGTGGTATAACTCTGTGGAGATTTGTCCGTAGCAGTCCCCAGTGAGGTGGTAGGCTTGGTTATTGTCGATAATGCCACCATTTTCCCCGGTAGTATCATCCACGACGAGGACATTTAATTCTGCGGCGATCGCATTTTTACACGAACCGAGGAATATTGATCCATAAGCACCCCTGTCTTTGCTATCAGGACATAACTTGCTTATAGTTTCAAGACATTCCTCTGGGGCGTATAATAGTCGGCTTTTTGATGATAGTAATAGTTTGTGTCCTTCTGGGTGATTTTTTAATTGGTCTGCGGTAGCTTTCTCGTCCATATGTCCAAACGAGAACTCCACATTTGGGAAAAAGTATTCTAGTAGGCTATTTGTCAACTCCTCTTTCAACAGGGAGTCTGGATTGCTTGGATTGTTATCGGTATGAATCCACTGATTTAGACGAGTGTCGAAATGCTTTGCCTCGATAACCATGCCTAAGTATGAAAGCTTTCCCACTCGATTTTATTTTTTATAAACTGAGTTTACATCCAACTAGAATTGGATAATTATTACAATTACTTTATTTAACATGGTATCATTCTAAAATTTTTATTAATTAAATAATTATGTTTTCAATTTAATATTTAGATAATCTACCACCTATAGATTTAGCTTTTATACTGAACTTTAGTGAAATATCTGAGTGGTTAATTTCAGATTTATAGCGGAGTAAAATTTGATTAGCTTGGTCTAAATATAAAGCATGATGCTGTGGTAAGGGATAATTAAGACAAAAATTCTATATCTTTATTTTGAGTAAATGTTGATTGTTTATGAGTTAGTTTTCCCCAGTATTGTTTATCTTCATCTATAGGATTGGCAGCTAATACTGTATTTTTTTCTAGGTTGTATGATGCTATTTCTCTATCATCTTGAAGTGATGAGATAGTTAATTCTTCACCCTTGATAGTAATTTTGTAATTTTTTCCTTTTAAGAGTTTAATTACTCCATCCATTAACTTGATTTTTCCTGTTTGGTTTGCCAGATCCCAAATTTTACCGATGGTTGGTAATATACTCTCTGCCCAAGATTTATTCTCTGCTGATAACTGGTTCTCTAAGTCGCTTGTTACTTCTGGTAAAGTGATATTATCTCTGCGGTTAATTGCCTTTGTCTTAGCTTGTTCGAGTACGGCTATATCCCTTTTGTAATCATATGTTAATCCGTACTCGGACTGGAGTTTGTTCCAACTGTAGGGTTTGTATACCTGATAACCAGCAATTTTAATATTATTGTGGATGTAGGTAAAGCCCAGTAATTCCAAACCCCGCATCTTCGGTAATACCCTAATATTGTTCTCCTCTAGGCGTTGAATAAAGGTAGAGACGGTAGGGCTATTTTGAATGGCTTCTTCTATCTTCGAGCGAATAATCTCCTTACTTGTGGGGTTTTTGTGCTTGCTATTGATTTGTCTGATACTTTTACTGCGATTGGGACTTATAGGTGCAATAATTCCATACTCTTGTTTCAATCTAGAGGCGATCGCCTCTGAAGTTGTAGGTGTAACCTCCAATCCCAGTTCTGCTGCAATGCGTCTGGTTGATGCCTGACAGTTGAAATAGTCGTAGGAATCATCAACCAAACTGCCATCTAACCTAATACGGGAAGCTATTATATGTAAGTGTTCGTGATCGCGGTCGTGATGGCGAACAACGACGTACTGGGAAGGCGGAAGGTTTGTTTGTTCCTTTGGCAAGTATTCCATGTCTGTTAGATATTCTCTTGCCACATAGTTATACTGACTATCGGATAAATGCTCGTGATAACCTTCACGGTGTGCGATCGCAATAATTAAATGGGCACATTGTCGCTTGACAGCCTTATTGGTGTATTTGGTTGTGAGAAACTGCCTGTTAAATTCTTCTGGAATTTTTCCCGTCATGTTAGTATCTATAATTACAGCACTCTCTTTCCCTAACACGTATTTTAAAGTATCGAGGAAGCCGGCTTTTTTGTAGATGACAGGTATCACTTTATTAATTATGCTTGATATCGGTTGGTTAATCCTGTGTGTATAGCTTTTCTCATGGCAGCTGGGCTGCTAACGTGCTACAACTCCTCGGCCATTATTAAAAGATACCGTCTGTTTTGTTTTTGGTTTCTTCTTAGATTTAATCAACACGGGTTCTGGTTTCTGCTTAGGAGGCTTCGACGGTTTGCACCTAGAGCAATAGAGGGGATGTGAGGGATAGCATACCCGTTCCACTACTTGGTTACACTGTTTACAGACGAAGCGATAAACTCGTTGCTTGATAATGCGAACGTGAGCCTTAACAAAAACTTCCTTTGTGTCTAAGTGTTTATCCATTGATATTCTGTGATTACTATGCCTGATTATCTATTAATTCTGAGGTTGCTAGAAGTATAACGCCCAAAGCAGTAGTCCTAGTGGCTCTTATCTTAGAACACTGTCCTCAACACGTCTGCTCGCAGATTACTCCCTCTAGAATCCATTATCTTATCAAGAAGTAAGTTCAAAACCCCTGAGTTTTAATCAGCCTGAGTCTGATTAAAACATGCGCCTATCCTGGAGATGAAAACCATAGTCGCGGCTACCCATCCGCCTATTTTTTTGGTTCTTCGGTAGGTGTTATGCTGAAATTTTAATTAACCCTAGAATTTCCCTTTAAAATCAAGGCTTACAAGCGGTTATGTCCTCAATTTCAGTGCCAAGACTCAAACGTTAATGATAAAGCCTGTTATTATTTGTCCAACAAGGGTTTCAAGCTTATTTGCAGACGTATTTAGCATAACAGGTGCGGAAGAGCTGTTTTTTTTGTGATATAAGTAGGTCGGTGCCACTAAATATAACTAGTGAAGGCTGTCATTTGTCCTTTATCATTAGGAGCCAGCGCGGTGGACGGGTTTCCCGGCATAAAGCGACTGGCGGTCATTAGTAAGGGTTTCAAGCCTATTTACGTTTCGTAACATAGTTTGGTTTATTTCCACTGACTTACTTAACACTATTATTTCAGATTTCATTTCACATCACAAACTAGCTTTTTAAATAAAGATACTGAAATAATAGTCGTCTTGACCAAACTTTGAGCTTCATTAAAATCCGAATCGCCTGTAATTAAAAAATCTGCTGATGCTGCTACAGCACAAGCCAAAAACTTTGCATCCTTTCTATCTTTTGGAAAATCAATTTCTACATTAACATCAATTAGCGTTGTCACTGTATCCAGAATTTCAAACCATTCTGAGCGAATTTCCGAAGACAGTCTGAACTTGCTGCGACTTAAAACCTCCTTATATTCGTTCAAAATTTCTTTAGACACAATCCATTCACAATCTAGATTGTCAACGACAAATTGAATAACTACCCTTGGCTCTCTACCCTTGAGTACGGCAGAAACTAAAACATTCGTATCAATAATAATCTTCATTCGCCTCGACGGTAAGCTTCAATTTCTGCTGCTATGTCTTCTTCTGCAATCTCTTGTACTTCTGTAAGTGACTGTGTTCTATCAAATAAATCTCTAATTTTTTGACTGATTGCAGACCTGTTATTATCTTCTGCCAAGATAATAACTTCTACTCGCTGTCCTCGCTGAAATGGTAAATTAGATAAAACCACATTATTCGGATCTTCAATCGTAACGTATATTTTGTAAGCGTTCATTGTTATTTAATCCTTGTAATTTGAAATATTTGCTTATAAATTCACTAATTGTTTGAATTGCATTGCTGGAAAAATATCAGATACTCATACTATGAACTACCCAGACCTCTACGAAGTAGGTCTGGGTTTTTGAAACCAGACCAGTAGACTTGGATTTTTGACGTTTCTTCACCCTTATCTCTTATTAAATTATAAATAACAACAACAACAGCGTAGCTGATATGAACTTTTATCACTACGTTGTTTTTATATGTATATAAGTTATTATTTTAAGTCTACGATGTAAATAACGATATTGAGGGCAAGTGAGGATGAAAGTCCAAAAAGGTATCCTGCCAGACAGTGATCGTCAAGTTTGGATAGTACAATAGGTAGCGGTGATAATGGATACTTTCATTGTTTTGCTTATTATCAATAATCATTTGAATGGTTTTCTCAGACGCGAGATGCTTAATTTCTTGATATATTAGTGCTTGCTCGAATGATTCAAATTTGAATCATTCGAGAATTGAATGACATTATTTATCAATTACAGAAGTTTTCAAATTTGATGAAAGCTGATCAACTTCTTGGGTTAATAGCTATTGTCTTTATCGAAGTTCAGGTTATATGCAGCGGCGATAGTTTTATCTACAAAGGCGATCGCCTTCTCGACTGGTTGGGCTAGTTGGGGATGATCTGTTTCTTTTACCAGATGTAATAGCATCATCAGTTCGCTTTTAGCCATACCTGCGGCGCTACGAATAGTTACTAAATCAGCAGATGGTTTAGTTGTCAGTACCCGTTTCAACCCACAGGAGCGCAAGTACTCAGAGGCGGTTACTCCCGTAGCAGCAGCTTTCTCTTCAATGGTAGCTTTCTCATTCTCAAACAGGTACACCTTGATAGATTTGGTTCTCTTTGTAAGATTGTTTGTAATTTCCATTTAGTAAATTAATTTAAAATTCTATTCTTGAACGACCCTATTGGGCATACCTTGTCCTATCAATTCAAAATTTAAGCGACAAAATCAAAATTATCTGGAGGTCTGTCTCGATTACTGAAAATAATTCTGTTACTTTTGGTATAACCGATATGATTGTATATGACGACTGTGATAATGCTGCAATAAAGTGTCGGGAGCAAATGTTAGATATGATCGCTCTAGAAAAATCTACGTGATTATATTTAAAGCAAAAGTAGCGATATATAGTCTGACTTTGTTAGTTTAGAGTTGGATAAGGAAAATTTCTCAACCTGAATGTTATAAGCAATACAACACTTGATTAACCGATAATAGTAACACTGCTGGCTGGAATGTAGAAAATATAAGGTTTTTATCTCAAATTCAGTAGAGTGCGATCGCTACTATCCATTATGCAAAATTGCTTATATCAAAGTAATAATTTTGTTTACCCTACTGCTAATATACTTTACTGAGAGAATAATAATTCAGATAGCAGAATTGATAAAAATAGCCTTTATATGACAATTGTATTACAAACTCTGGGATTAAATCTGATACTATGTTGTATTTGTGTTGTGCGGATAATGCGATCGCTCTTTTATAGTTGTCAATACATTGGTTGTTGGAAAGAATATTATCAGTTGAATTAGAAAGCTATTTTTTG
>NZ_JAYKTT020000087.1:0-91669 GCF_038404745.2 Chlorogloeopsis sp. ULAP02
AACCCTAATCTTTACATTGTGGATAAAGCTCCGGAGTTCCCGACAATGGAAAATTATGCACGGCAGTTGCACAATGCGCTTAAGGTGCAAGGGCAGAATGCCTCACTTCAGGATTTCTCTCCACCCTACGGTTATTGCTATGGTGTACACCACCCAAGCATCTATTTTTTGCTAAAAGATTAGGCTGGTAAATGTCACAAGATGAAACTGCAATAATACTCAAACATCCTGAAAGACTGATTAAAAACGATTGTATTAAAAAGTATGGGAAAACCTCTCTGGAGGTTGCGAACACTGACTCCCACCTGCTGCGCTAGTTCACATAGCGATGGTGGATGCTCAAGTTGTACTAATTCAAATACCTTCGCCTGAAGATACATCCGCGTTGCTGCACCATGATAAGGCGGATTCCACATTTGTTGCGCTAGCGATCGCATTGCTGGAGTCACCGTGGGGTAAAACGAGAGTTTCCAGTCTTCTCCTTTAAACAGCAATTTCTGGACATCAGAACTGTACTGCCCATCCTCCAGAAAAAATGATTCTAGCAGTTGCGGTTCAATTTCCACATCTACAATAGTTAAGCGCTGGAGAGCGCGATGTTTCTCACTACAAGCAGGCGAAACCCCGCTACCCGAAAAATAGCTGCGTGTTCCACCCAGATTAGGATGAAGATTGTCAAAGTAAAGAAAGCCTGATCAAAGGAATTTATATTTTATCTAAGTACCCCTTGCTGAACTGCGTACATCAGGGTAGGGAACAGTTTACAGGGAACAGGGGCTAGGAAATGGACGCGGGGACGAACAGAGGCGGGGACACGGAGAGGATATTTCTCCCCCTCTCCCTCTCTCCCCCTCTCCTTGTCTCCCCCTCTCCCCCTCTCCCCCTCCCCTCTGCCTTCTGCCTTCTACTTACCATTCAAGTAATCTGCTAAAGCCTCAGATCCACCAATAAGTTTGCCGTCAATAAAAACTTGTGGAACTGTCGATGCACCTGTTATGGCTTGCAAAGAACGAGTTGTTGCATCTTTACCTAAAACAATTTCTTCATAATCAAAACTGTGTTCCTTCAGCATATTTTTGGCGCGAGCGCAGTAAGGGCAACCAGGCTTTGTAAACAGAGAAATTAAATTTGGTTTCACTGCATTGGGATTAATGTATTTGAGCATTGTTTCTGCATCAGATACTTTAAATGGATCTCCCGGTTCTTCTGGCTCAATGAACATTTTTTCAATTGTGCCATCTTTGACTAACATGGAATAACGCCAGGATCTTTTGCCAAAACCTAAGTCTGACTTATCCACAAGCATTCCCATTTGTTCAGTAAATTCACAATTGCCATCTGGAATAAAACAGATGCTATCTGCTTCTTGATTCTTTGCCCATTCATTCATCACAAAGGAATCGTTAACAGAAATGCAGACAATATCATCTACACCATTTTCTCTGAAAGTCTTTGCCAACTGGTTATAGCCAGGAACATGAGTTGAAGAGCAGGTAGGGGTAAACGCTCCTGGCAAAGCAAAAACTATTACGGTTTTGCCTTTAAATAGCTCGTCAGTTGTTACATTCACCCACTGATCGTTCTGGCGCACACGGAAGGTAACGTTAGGTACTTTTTGTCCTTCGTGGTTTGGCAACATTAAGTTTAGCTCCTTGATTTGAATTCCTTCTAAAGCGTATTCGGTATGAGTATGAATGTCAATATACAGATTTCCTCTGAGAGGTTATAGATCCCCGACTTTTTCAAAAAGTCGAGGATTGGAACACCTGCAACCTGTCAAAATCAAACCTTACACCCTTGGTACTAAGACTCTCTTCCAGATGCCCAAGTGTCACGCCATTTGACAGTACCTTCGCTAGCAATTACCCAGCGGCGAGAAACAATATTTTCCCGCAGAGGAGAACGTCCTTCTCGCAACATAGCGTATTTATAATTGATGAGCTTACCAGCACTTTCGTTGAAAGGAATTTCACCAAACCAGGTGTTGGAGTTGATATATTCTAGGGGATATGCTTTAGCGATATCCCAGTTACCGAGTTCGGGACAATCTCCAATCACAACAATCGTTTCTCCAGGTTGGGTGCGGACGCCATTTAGTTGTACTCTTACAATTGTTTGTCCTTTGACGCGTTCCCCAACATGGCTGATCGCGATCGCTTCTTTGGGAGCAAGTTCCAGGTTATAAATTTTCCCATCTTGGACTTCAAATTTACGTCCTGTCAACAAGCAAGTATGTTCTCTGTCTGGTAATTCCGTGTCTACTACATCTAGTGTCACAGCATCACCTCTATTTAGAGTGACAAAACAACGTGACTCACGATAGCGGCGTACATAGCAGTAAACGTCTGGGGTAATGTATTTCTGCCACTGGCTGCCCATAGAGATGGCTGGGTTGAGACGGCGTAATCCCGACAGCTTGCGTATATCTCGGTATACGGGAGTATCCATATCCCAACTCTCCATCATCGGGCGGTTGTAGGGATCATTGTTGCCGTAGATATTGCGATCGCCATTGGTATCATTATGCAGATATTGTTCTGTGCCATAAAACAGGCAAGGAATACCACGATTCGTCATCAACAAAATCACTGCCAATCGTAAAATATCATGGTCGGGGTTGACAGTTAAAAAGCGGTGCATATCGTGGTTATCGATAAAGGTGATTAATTCCGTAGCACCGTTGTAGCGATAGTCTTCATCCAGTACATTCTGAACTAGATAAAATCCTTTTTCGTCATAGGCTGCTAAAGCTTGCCGAATTGCCATGCACAACCCAAAGTCAAGAATTGTCATGCCAGAATTGTTGACGAATTCCACAGCGCGATCATCTCCGGGGCTGCTGTAAATCCATTCCCCAAAAATGAAGACATCTGGTTTGTGGTTGTACATCTCGCCTGTAAATTCTTGCCAAAACCAAATGGGCATATGCTTGACTGTATCTACCCGCAACGCATCCACACCCCGATCCAACCACTGCTTAATTGCAGATTTAATATAGTTGCGGTACTGAACATTATTTTCGTTAAAAGTGGCTAATCCTGAAAGTTCACAATTTTGAACTTGCCACTCATCTTCCCAATTGGTAACTTCGCCGTAATGATGATACCAATAGTCTTTATCATCATTAAAGTCAGCAATTTTAACTCCATCATCGTACAATTCACCCTTACAACCGCCTGTATCGGGGCTACTGTGGTTGCAGACAATATCTAGCACTAGCTTCATTTTACGCTTGTGCAATTCCTCAATCAGGCGATCAAAAACTGTATTTCTCGTATCTTGGGTGTTATTGAGAGAAGGATCGTCATCAGCAGAAATAAAGCGAGGATTTAAGCGTTTGAAATCCTTCGTCCAATAGCCATGAATAGCAGCACTTTGAATAAATAATTGTTCAACTTGCTCAAATAAAGGGGTTAGCCAAATTGCTGTTACCCCCATATTCTTGAGATAATCTAGTTTGTCAATTACGCCTTGTAAATCTCCACCCCAGTATTTGCCCCAATCTTCTCCGTTTGGATCGTAAAGTTCAGGATTGGGCCCTTCGCTGTTATTGGAATCACCATCAAAAAAGCGATCTACAACAAGAAAATAGATTGTTTCTTGGCGAAACTCAATATCTCTTGTGTACAGAAATTCTAAATCAATATCTGAATCTGCTTTTGGTGATTGAATAATTGCTTCTACTTCTGCTGTTGGATCTTCTACTTTATATTGAGCTTCTGAAGTTTGAGATGGAGGATTTGCTACCATAGTGAAGTGATAAACCAAGCAATATATCAAGGAACGATCGCAGAAGTGTAATTTTGTACAATATTATTGCTCTATTACATACTTCTGTCATTCGACAGTATCTATTTAAATAAAAAAAAAATAAATCTGTCTCAAGTTAGTTTTTATATTAAAACTTTAGATAGATATGAACTTCATTAAGTTTTATAATATAATTAAAAATAATATAAAAATCAATCATGAAAAGTAAAAAATAATAATTAAATATTAAGTAGCTTTGTGCAATTAAAAATAACTAGCGAAGGCTGTCATTTGTCATTGATTATTGGTCACTAGTAGGGGCAGGTTTGATGGATAATCTTTCCCTAGAATCGACAATTTATCTTTGTTAACCCGCACGGCAGTCGCTACAAAGCCGGGAACCCCCTCTGGATTTGCCCTTAGTGTTTGCAAAAGCTGAGTATAAACTTTCAAGCCTATTTACGTTTTGTAATATAGTTTGGTTTATTTTCACAAACTTACTGAAATGTTATTCCATATTAAATTTTTAGCAAACAAGATTAATATTGAAAACTAATTCAAACTGGTAAGTCAAGAAATTAAATAATTCACCAAGAGTTAAATATTAAGAGATGATTGATCAAGTAAACCTTAAATTGTAGGGTGTGTTACGACTAATCTTCACTTTTATCTTGCATAGCCGTAACACCCTCTAATTAATATTTACTAAGAGTTAAAGATTAAAATAAAGCGATTAAGTTAAAGAATCGTCCTAATTAATGCGGTGAATGGAGTTAGTGTAATTTAGTTTGCCTAATGATCACACGCTTGTAGGATATAATCTTCCTACCCATTTTTTTATTAAGAGGGTAAAAACTTGTTGGCACAAAGTCCGATCATTGCCTTTACTATTCTTATACTAGTTATTTTCACAGTACCACCGATTTTTGAGCGATTTCGTTTACCTGGGTTAGTAGGTTTGTTAGTGGCTGGTGTGGTACTGGGTCAAAATGGTCTAAACCTTCTCAATTCTGAATCTGAAACTATCAAACTCCTATCAGAGATTGGCAAAGTTTACTTGATGTTTGTGGCAGGTTTAGAAATTGATTTAGAGCAATTCCGCAAAACCAGAAATCGCTCAATTGGATTTGGAACACTGACTTTTTTAGTACCACTAATTACTGGCATTATTATTGGGCGTTTATTTAATTTTGGTTGGAATGCTTCGGTTTTGATTGGTTCTTTGCTTGCCTCTCATACTCTCTTAGCCTATCCGATTGTTAGTCGTTTGGGTGTAGTCACAAACGAAGCTGTGACAGTCACAATTGGTGCTACGATTTTTACCGATACGGGTGCTTTGCTCGTTTTGGCAATTTGTGTGGGAATTCACGCTGGAGAATTCACAGCTTTAAGTTTATTTATGCTTTTAGCTGGATTAGCAATTTACTCTGTTGTGGTTTTATTTGGCTTTGATTGGCTAGGAAAAGAATTTTTCCGTCGCTCAGGGGATGAACAAGGCAACCAATTTTTATTCATATTGTTGGCATTATTTATAGCCTCGGTAGGAGCACAGGTAATTGGAGTTGAAAAAATTGTTGGTGCGTTTTTAGCAGGTTTAGCTGTCAACGATGTTTTAGGACGTAGCCCAGTTCGAGAAAAAGTTGAGTTTGTCGGCAGTGTTCTATTTATCCCTTGTTTCTTTGTAGACATGGGACTACTAATTGATATTCCAGCTTTTCTTAAAACTCTTAGTTCAGTTTGGTTGACTGTAGCAATTGTAGCAGGGTTAATTGGCAGTAAATTTGTCGCAGCATTCCTAGCCAAAGTGCTGTACCGCTATAATAATGCAGAATTGCTAACAATGTGGTCACTATCATTACCGCAAGTAGCAGCTACACTGGCAGCAACTTTAGTTGCCTATGAAAGCTTAAACTCTGCTGGAGAGCGATTAATTAATGAGGGTGTTCTGAACAGTGTTATTGTACTGATGCTGGTGACTGCAATTGTTGGCCCTATAATTACATCACGATTTGCAACTTCACTCATAGTTCCACAAATAGACTTAGCCACAGATAAACTCTCAACTTGGTGGCAAAGTAGTATGGGTGAAGAAGTGAAAAATCAAACACCCACAGCTAGCCCATTCACTGTTGTAGTTCCAATTTACAATCCCAAAACCCAGCGTTATCTGATTGAAATGGCAGCGCTGCTTGCACGTCATGAATCTGGAAGGATTGTACCACTCTCAATTGCAGTTGGTCGGGTTCATATGGACGATCCGCGATTAAATACATTACTCAGCCAGTGTCGGCAAAAATTGGAAGGTGCTTTAGAAATCAGTCAAGAATTTGGGGTGGAAGCTTCGCCTGCAATTCGGATTGATGACGATGTAGCGTTAGGAATTAGCCGCACCAGTCGAGAAGAAAACGCCAATTTAGTAGTGATGGGTTGGTCGCGTAATACAGGCTTACGTGCTCGTTTATTTGGTAATGTAATTGATAGCGTCTTTTGGTCTTCTCATTGTCCGGTAGCAGTTACACAGCTTTTAAATAGTCCGACAACAATTCAGCGCATTCTGGTACCAGTGGGAGATTTAACACCACAAACCATAGGTGCTGTTAAGTTTGCTCAAGTTTTAGCTGATGTTAATCAAGCGCAAGTAGTTTTATTACACGTGTGCGATCGCCGAACACCTCAAATCCAAGTTAGCAAGTTTGAGTTGCAGCTTTCGGAGATTGCTGCTCAAAGCAAGTTGCAAGCAAATACTAGTATTAAAACCATTGCCAATGATGATATTGCTAGAGTAATTATCCGCGAAGCCGAGGGATTTGATTTAGTTGTGATGCGTTCTACTCGTTATCGTACTGCTGGCGGATTAGCTGTTAGTGAAGTAACAACTGAGGTAATTAGAGAACTTAATTGTTCAACTGTTTTGTTAGGAGAACCCCACTCTTAATTGCAAAAAGTCACTATAGTGACTTTTTGCAATTAGTTGCTCAAGATTACGATAATTTAATCCTCTAGAGTTGCTCTAGGCGACATATTGATTACTGTCAAATCCTAATGTAAGCGATCGCACCCTCTGCGATGTCATCCCTACAAAGAGCAATTAGCTTTGCAGCTTGAAATTTAGGGACTTCCAATTAAAAAAACTCCTATTTGTAGTAGGGTGTGTTACGGCGATATAAGAATTTGAGCCTTGGAGAGAATATCAATTAGCCGTAACGCACCGAATTTGGAGGTGGGTTACTTCGTTAACACACTCTTGTAGCAACTTCCGCCTTCCCTGTAGCAATTTCCGCCTTCCTTGTAGCAACTTCTGCCTTCCTTGTAGCAACTTCTGCCTTCACGTTTCCGTGTTTTGCCCAGTCTGTAGCAGTTTCCACCTTCACGTTTCCATGTTTTGCCCAGTCTGTAGCAGTTTCCGCCTTCACGTTATTAATTTTGGTTTAGATTTGCGGTGCGTTACGCTGGCGCGATAACGCATCCTACTGCTACTGACAAAAATGAAGAATTTGAAACTTGCGAAGGCAGGTTTTGTTTGTGTAGGCGTAGTTTTTAACTGCTGATTTCTTTTTGATCAAAATCAATAATTTCACGAATGACAACTTTTTCAACAATTGTCCACTATGGAGTTATGAGTCTTTTAGAAAATAAGTATTAATTATGGCAAGACAAAAACGCAATTCACGTATTCTTGGCAGAGCCGAAGTACGTCTAGCAAGCATTAAATCTATTAGTCCAACTCTCGATGTTGGAGAGGGGTTAACAGTCAATGATTATACTGAAAAAATCGAAAGCCTTCGACAATTTCTAGAACTATACAATACCACCCTTTCCACTATTGATGTCTTACTAACCCAGATCGTCGAAAATGAGCAAGATTTGGCAGACTATTCTGAGAAAATTTTGCGTGGCATTGCTTATAAATATGGTAACAACAGCCATGAGTATCAGATGGCTGGAGGTACTCGTAAAAGCGATCGCAAACGTACTGTGCGTCAAAGCGCAGTTTTGCCAAAGTAAGTAGGCACGATTAAACCAAAATATGTAAAGTTTCATAGGAGTAAAGAGGAGGGGTTTTTCTTTTACCCTTTCCCTTTAGCCTGATTAATATAACGCGAGTGCAATTACTGCGATCGCATACATCACCAACCAAAATTATTGATTTGGCTTGACTGGGAGTCAGAACTTCAAAGCAGCGGGGAAGTAGGAAACTTAAGAATTTTTGATCCGTCTGAACAGTAAATTATGGTTTTGATAATAACAAAAGAGGGTGCAGCTTGCTTTAATAGTAAAAATGACAATGCTGTATAAATTACTATAAAGTCAATCTCTAGCAAGTATGACCAAAAAAGCTCTAATTACCGGATTAACTGGGCAAGACGGTTCCTACCTCGCCGAACTTCTTTTAGAAAAAGGCTACCAAGTATATGGTTTAGTCCGTCGTTCTAGCACCAGCAATCTAGAGCGGATTAATCACCTTTTCAACCAGATTCAAATTGTATCTGGCGATCTACTCGATCAATCTTCGCTCATGGATGTTGTGAGTGATTGTCAACCGGATGAAATCTATAACCTTGCTTCTCAAAGCTATGTTCCTTTATCTTGGACACAACCCGCCCTGACTGCCGAATATACAGCCCTTGGTGTTTCCCGTCTTTTGGAATCAATCCGACGCTGTAAGCCAGATGCTAAATTTTACCAAGCTTCTAGTAGTGAAGTATTTGGTCAACCCGATGAATCTCCTCAAACCGAACGCACTGCTTTTCGCCCGCGTAATCCCTACGGTGTTGCCAAAGCATACGCCCACTGGATGACAGTCAATTATCGTCAACAATACAAACTATTTGGTTGTTGCGGTATTACCTACACTCACGAATCTCCACGGCGTGGAACAGAGTTTGTATTTCGCAAAATCACCCGTACTGCGGCGATGATTAAACTAGGTTTAGCCAATGAATTGAAGCTTGGGAACTTAGATGCTCGACGTGACTGGTGCTACGCCAAAGATGCGGTGTGCGCGATGTGGATGATGCTCCAGCAAGAAAAACCAGATGACTATATTATTGGTAGTGGTGAAACTCACTCAGTACGGGAGTTAGTTGAGTGTGCTTTTAATTGTTTGGGATTAGATTGG
Organism: Chlorogloeopsis sp. ULAP02; assembly: GCF_038404745.2. Lineage (NCBI taxonomy): Bacteria > Bacillati > Cyanobacteriota > Cyanophyceae > Nostocales > Chlorogloeopsidaceae > Chlorogloeopsis > Chlorogloeopsis sp. ULAP02. The sequence goes on from NZ_JAYKTT020000087.1 coordinate 8,870, forward strand.
CAGGATTATGTATCTGTCGATCCTGCTTTTTACCGCCCAGATGAACCTGTACAGTTAGTTGGTTGTATTTACAAAGCTAAAGCACAATTAGGTTGGAAACCCCAGTATTCCTTTCAACAGTTAGTAGAGTTAATGGTTGATTGCGATTTAAAGGCATTGAGCGACAATCCGTAATTAAGATAAGTAGGCGGGATAAAAGCGATACGCGTTAAGGAGTGTAAGATAGCTAAAACTTCTGACTAATGACTAATGACAACCTTAACTCGTTAACTATATTTGTACCGATCTACTTATGTAAGTTAAATATTGCTTGTTTTCTACAGGTTTACAGGTAACGCTTTCATCAGTTAATTCTGTAAAAACAAGCATCGTGATTTTAGAAAATATAATTTTTAAGAAACACAAGACAGATTGCACCAAGTCGCTCCGCGCAAGAGCGCAGGTAGGAAAGACAATAGTAAGTGTTTCTTTCATTTGTTGCTTGCGGCGAAAAAGGCGCTAGTTGGGCGCTCAGATCTAGTCAGCGATTTTCAATCCCAAAAGATATTTAGATAAAGGAGGACAATTATGCAATCAACATCTGAAATCTCAACTAAGGTTGCAAATTTTCCCCTTGGTGTTAATATTTCAGGCTATGTAAATAGTGAATTTGGACTAGGTGAAGGAGTCAGAGGAACTATTAGAGCTTTAGAAGCTGCTGGTATTCCTTTTGTAATTAACAATTGCAATTTTAATACCATGCACAGGAAATTAGACTCTACTTACACTGAGTTTTCTGATAAAAATCCTTATCCAGTAAACATTGTGCAAGTTAATGTAGATATGATCCACACTTTTATTAATTCTACTAGCCCCGCATATTTTCAGAAAAAATATAACATTGGATTTTGGGCATGGGAACTTCCAGAATTTCCGAAAGAATGGCTACCTGCTCTTAATCTTTTTCATGAAATCTGGACTCCTAGTAGTTACTGTGTCGAAGCGATTGCACCTGTATCTCCTATTCCAGTACAGAAGGTTATGCATAGTATCTCCCTTCCGCAACCTTCAGTTACTAAACAAGCATTAGGTTTACCTGAGAATAAATTTATTTTCCTATTTATCTTTGATTTTTGTAGTATTTTTGAACGTAAAAATCCCTTGGCAGTTATTGAAGCATTTCAACTAGCATTCGGTAAAGAAAATCAAGATGTATTGCTAGTAATTAAATTTTCTAACGCTAAATATTTTCCTGAACAACTTCAGAAATTGAAAGCTTTAGCAGAAAAATTTAAAAATATCAAATTAATAGATAATTATTTACTCAAAGATGAACTTAATGCGCTCATCTACCACTGTGATTGCTATGTATCTTTGCATCGTTCTGAAGGTTTTGGGTTAACGATGGCAGAAGCCATGTTCTATGGCAAACCAGTCATAGCAACTGCCTACTCAGCTAATACTGAATTTATGAATATTGGCAATAGCTTTCTTGTCAAGTATTCTTTAGTAAGATTAGCAGAAGATTATGGTGCTTACAAAAAAGGAAATGTATGGGCAGAGCCAGATATTAATCATGCAGCAGATTTAATGCAATACGTATTTCATAATTATGAAAAAGCAAAACAAGTTGGTGCAAAAGCAGCTCAAGATATTCAGTCTGTGTTAAGTCCAAAAGTAATTGGAAAGAAAATTAAAAGCAGATTAAAGTATATAATTCAAGTCAGTAATAGCAATTCAGATATTTATCAATTGCAAACACAATTGCAATCTCAAAATGCAGAAATTTATCGCTTACAAGCTTTAATTAAAGAGATAGAAAATAGTAAATTTTGGCAACTGAGAAATCAATGGCTAAAGCTTAAATCAAGAATTAATTTTAATCATAAAAGTTAAAAAATATGCAAATTAATACAAATAGTAAAATCCAAAAAATACAAAGGCTCTACCAAAGACGAGGAATATTAAGATTATTAAGTTTTATATATCAAATCGCTACATCTAGATTGAAAAATAAGATAGCGTATCAAAAATGGATTAAAAAAAATACTTTTACCCAGCAAGATATCACATCTGCTAATCAACAAATTAAGGGATGGCAACTGCATCCGAAATTCTCAATTATTATGCCTGTTTACAATGTAGAGGCAAAATGGTTAGAAAAAGCTATTGAATCAGTTCGCAACCAAATCTATACAAACTGGGAGCTTTGTATTGCAGATGATGCTTCTACCTATCCTCATATTCGTTCTATATTGACTAATTACAGTAAACACGAGCCACGCATCAAATTTATATTTCGTACAGAAAATGGGCATATTTCAGCCGCCAGTAATTCTGCTTTAGAAGTAGCTACAGGAGAATATATTGTACTTTTAGATCATGATGACGAATTATCAATTGATGCTTTATTTGAAAATGCTAAATTAATTAATCAGCATCCAGAAGTAGATTTTATTTATAGCGATGAAGACAAAATAGATGGGAATGGCAGCCGATTTTCACCTTGCTTTAAGCCAGATTGGTCGCCAGAATATTTTTATTCTTGCATGTACACCTGTCATTTAGGTGTTTATAGGACTAGTATTATCCGTGAAATTGGCGGTTTTCGTAGTGAGTATGACGGCTCACAAGATTACGACTTGGTACTAAGAGTTATAGAAAAAACCAAGAACATTTACCACATTCCAAAAATTCTTTACCACTGGCGCAGCATATCTGTTTCCGCTGCTTCTGGTTCTCAAGCAAAGCCTTGGGCTTATACTGCTGGTAGAAAAGCTTTAGAATCTATGTTAGAGCGTAGTCAATATCCAGGGCGTGTAGAGGAAACAATTAATCCTGGAATTTACAGAGTTCGGCGTGACATCATTGGCAATCCCTTAGTTAGTATCATCATTCCCAGTGCTGGTACAACAATAGAAACTCCTTCAGGTTCACTGTGTCTGCTAGAAAATTGCATTCGCAGCATTCAACAGGTGAGTACCTACCGCAACTTTGAGATTATTGTGGTAGATGGTTATGATATTCCCAAAGAAATTTTAGAAAGAATCAATGCTAGTAACTTGGAACTAGTGCGCTGTGCTGAACCGTTTAATTTTTCGATGCGAATTAACAAAGGCGCAGCAAAAGCTAAGGGAGAATTTCTGTTATTGCTAAATGATGATACAGAAGTTATTACTCCTGATTGGTTGGAATCGATGTTAGAACTTGCACAACAGATAGAAATTGGTGCAGTGGGTGCAAAACTTTTGTTTCCGGATGGAAGGATACAGCATACAGGAGTGCTGATTCTCGAAGGAAATCCTTGCCATGCATTTTATGGTTTTGATAACGAGTTTTCCGGTTATTATTGCTCAAATATTGTTAACAGAAACTACTTAGCTGTGACTGCTGCGTGTTTGATGATGCGAAAAGAGATATTTCACCAGTTGCAAGGATTAGATGAGCAGTTTCCCTTAAACTACAATGATGTTGATTTATGTTTAAGAGCATATCAAGCCGGATATCGTAATGTAGTAACTCCCTATGCCCAATTAATACATTATGAATCAGCTAGTAGACAAAAAGGGTTAAGACCAGGAGAATGGTATCAATTAAATAATAAATGGAAGAATTACTTTGAAAGCTTAGAGATAGACCCGTACTATAATCAAAATCTATCCTTAAAAACAGCTAATTTTGAGCTTTTTTAGTAAAAAAACAGAAACAGACTTTATTTACAGCGCATTTCATAACAGTACATTACCCCACCCTCCTCTTAGAAAGGTTAAGGTTAATTAAGTAGGGGAGGTAAAAATTTTATTGCCGTTGTGTCACGGCTATGCAAAGATTTAAGAGCGTAACACCAATTCTCCAAATAAAGGCTATACATAGTTTCTAGTAGCACGGAAGCGCAATTACAAACCTTTTTCCATCTGTAACCAAAATTTAGAGAAATCGCATAACGCACCACAATTGTACGGTGCGTTATGCGCTACTTCAACGCACCCTATTGTTGTATTTTCTCAAGAGAGTTAGGTTTAGTTTGAGCGGATTTTTTAGAAGTGTTTCTGCGTTTTAAGAACAATACTGTACCTATAGCTCCAACACCTAAGAGATTAGATGTCGTATCTTCTGGAGTACTTTCTGGAGCAGCATTGACTATTAAGCCTTGCGACGCAGGTGTAAAGTCTTCATGATTTACCGCAATTGATACAAGTCCATTGAATCCACTGCTAGGTAAATCACCTATTTCATCCTTATAGTTGCTATAAACGATAAATTGCAGCTTAGTTGAAGTGCCTATTTCTTGTAGGCTAACGTGATATTTAGTACCTCCAACCCAGCTAGAATCAAGTGATTCATTTCCTTGTCTGGTTATGTCAGATTCAGATATTCGAGAAGCTTTAATACTACCTGGTTTGAACTTAATAGTACCAGGACATAAATCATTGACTTCCTCTGCACATACATATTGAGCTTTAATAATAGCTCTCGGATAAAAGCCTCTTTCAGATGAGGACTGTAAATCTTTTACAGAAGTGTTGAGAACAAAAGTAAAGGTACTTTTTCCCTGATTGGCAACAAAAGTATAATTTAAGTAGGATGTAGCTGAAACAGACTTAGGAACAAAACAAGAAATTACAGAGAAAAATGCACTAAAAGCTATAACTTTATTGAAGTTATTTAGTGTAGTTAAATAACCCATTGAAGTACCTCCAGTTTTTTGGATTGAATATATAAATTGCAAAGCCAATAATTTCTGAGTAAAGTTGATATTTTATCTGTAATTTACCCAGATAACTGATGTTAGAAAAAACTATTTGTAGATTGGCTTTTTAAAGAGCAGAGGAATTTATAACAGAATAGTTTTAAATAAACTAGATTACTGCTTTAGCTCTGTTCCCACTCTAATTAGTTGATGTATTGTTTAATGTCTAATACATATTATCAAAGCATAAATAATAGTATTTCTACTGATTTTATTTGCTATTTTTTATGAAAAAAAAGATAGATTTCGACACAAAATATTTACAGTTTTTTACTCTGTCCTGTTTTGGACTATATTTTTTATTTAAAAATAAAGATTTTTCTATTTAAGAATAAATTAACTAACATACTTGCGGAAAATAAAAGAATTTTATCTTGCTAATTGTAAGGATGAAATAGTAGCAATAAATTATAGATGTAGTTCACAATTAAATAAAATCATACCACTACTGTGCAAAGTGCAAAATTGACAATGCCAGTTTTTTATCTATAAAGTCATGAATTGAGAAAACAATTCTCAACATAATATGTAATGTATTTACGAAAAAAAGGTGTAGAGACGTCTACACCACAAGATTTTCCGGAGGTAATTTCGTGTCTTTACTTGCAGATTACAATCCTGAAAATTACCTATGTTTCCCAAACAGCAGCTACTTTTTCCAAGGAAGTTTAGTACCCATCTCAGTTAAAGCTGAAAAAACAAGATACAGCACAAGAACAATAATGCCGATCAAAAAAAGAACCAAGTCGTTATCCATTATTTATTGATGTAAGTAGCAATAGAGACTATCAAATCTAGATTAGTGGCTGATGAACTTGTAGTACAGCACCACTGATAAAAATTCTTATCCCTTCTGTTATAGAAAGGACATTGCGTTGAGCAGTAGTGCCTCAAAAATTGATGCCAGAAAAATCAACTTGAGGTATAAATGTGTCTACAAGTAAGTTAATTCTTAAGTAGAAAGCGCAGATATTACTACACCGATTATGGAAAACAAAATTATAGCTATAGCCGCAGTTCTAACTACAATCAGCACTATACAAACAGCTGTAGCTGCAAACTCAGAACATATCAGGCAGTTGCTAGCAAACAAACAATGTCGTGATTGTGATCTCAGTGGTGCTGGTTTAGTAATGGCTGACTTGAGTAATGCGAATTTGAGAGGAGCTAATCTTGCAGGTGCAAACCTCAGCCGTGCAAACCTCAGTGGTGCTGACTTAAGTAGCACCAACTTAAGCGGTGCAGGATTATTTGGTGCCAATTTAAGTGGAGCAAAGTTGAATGGGGCGACTCTAGTGGGTACAGATTTGAGAAGTACTTATTTAGTAAATGCAGAAATGACTGGTGTGAATCTCAGTAGCGCTAATTTACAAGGTGCCTTGGGCGTACCATTACAAATTGCCAAATCAGAAGATTTCTATGCTTGGGGTGTCGCTGAAGCACAAAAAGGTAACCACCAACAAGCCATCGATTATTTTGAGCAAGCGATCGCTATCAAACCAGACTATGCTATCGTTTACCTAGCTCGCGGTGTTGCCCGCTACCAACTATTTGACAGACAAGGCGCTTTTCAAGACGCCCAGACTGCCGAAAAATTATTTACCAGCCAAAAAAATAGCGAGGGCATACAAACCGCACAAGCTTTTATGAAAGAACTGCAAACACCCCAAACAGCCCAAGTAGATCGTGGTAAACCAAATTTTATGGACTTTTTGGGAGGAATTACTTCACTGTTTCTTCAGTTAACACCCTTTTAGGAAGAGGGGGAGAGTGGAGGATGGAAAGACACGGAGACGCAAAGACGCGGGGAGGGGAAGACAAGGAGACAATTAATTACTGTACGGGCGGGTTGAGAAGATAGATTGTTGGTTTCAGTGAAAAATTATTTATCAAACCCGCCCCTATTAACTCTCCGGGTACTCTACGAGAAGCCGCCTACTCTCCGAGAAGCCAGGCTACGCCTGTCTACCGGGCGTCTATGCCAGTCACCTGCGCTCGTGTTATCCTCCCCGAAGTTCAGAGCCTCCTCCGGAGGAGCTTCGCTTACGGCGGAAGCCGCCGCTCCGACTTCTCTTCGCAGTGCTGGCTCACCACTAACTACTAACCACTAACTAATGACTATTTCTAACCAATTGTGGGAAGCAAATCAAGAACTAGCACAAGCTTGTCTAGTACATCCCTTTGTCCAAGGTATTGCAAATGGTACTCTAGCAACCTATAAATTTGCTTATTATGTAGGACAAGATGCATTTTTTCTAGAAGCCTTTGCCCGTGCCTACAGTATCGCTGCTGCTAAAGCTCCAGACTGGCAAGGTTTTAATACATTTCATTATTTAGCTGGAGGTGTGCTGCAAGAACTATGGCTACATGAAAGCTACGCAGCTAAGTGGAATGTTAATTTGCATTCTGTGGAAATAGGAGCCGCTACCCGTCGTTATACAGACTTTTTGTTAGCTACTGCTTGGGGAAAAGATGTAGGCTTAACTGCTGCGGCGATGTCTCCTTGTATGCGTCTTTATGCCTTTTTAGGAGAAGAATTAGCTCAAGATGGTATTCCCAATCATCAGTATGCAGACTGGATTCGTGCTTACAGTGGCGGTGATTTTCAGTCATTGGCACAGGAATTAGAAAGTTTAGTTGAACGCTACGCAACTGCTTCTACCTTGATTGATTCGACTTACCGTTATGCCATGTTGTGTGAGCGAGATTTTTTTCAAGCAGCATGGGAAGTAAAGGCATAGAAAATAGGGAGAACAGATAAACAGAAAAATTCTCTCTTACTCTCCCTTGCTCTGTTTTTAAGACAGTTTCTCCTAACCTGTTTACTCTTTTATTGCTTCAATCTGAAAATTTTGAAACGTTATTTGACAGCCTTCATTTTCCGGAGATGCACATACTAATCCTACCTGCACTGCTTCCTCTTCAGTTAAGTGTGCTGTGGTGAGAATAGTGTAACTTTCTTCATCTAGTGAATATTGCACCTCTATGCTGTTACCTCTGCGGTGTAAACACAACCACAATGAAGGAGATTTATCTAATAATGGCACAACTGACCAATTGGATTCCTCGTTTGTGATTACTGTACTCACAAAATGCATCCCGTCTACAAATTCAATGTTAGATTTCAACCAAGTTTTCTCATCGACTCTAATCATGAGTCCTGCTTGACCGTGTAAATTTTGATACTGATTGCTAATTTTGACTCGTGCAGTAAAATCTCCCTTAACTTCTTGATAGTAGAAATTACCATTATCACGGATATAACCGCAATCAGATCTACGCCAAAAATCTGTATTAGCTCCAGAAGTTACTACAATCAAGTCTTCTTGTTGCTCCCAACTTGGTGGTTCATTGTACCATCTCATCAGCATAATCCGACCCTCCCCTCGGTCAAATTGCACAAAATAGATTCTCGATTTTTACTCTACAAGTAGTATATTCATTTAGGAAAATTAGCTATGAGAAAACTTCACCCAAACAGGTGATTAAGGTTTTTTCGTTACAAAAGCGAACAACTCGCCTATGTATAGCAGAGAACAGAGAATAGGGAATAGGGAACCGGGAAATAAATATTTTGATCACGAGCGTTGTGGGCATTTGCCCGTGAGAGTCTAGCTTGGTGTGGAGGTAGTTCCTTTTTCATGCTTGGCGATGAAGTTTTGTCGTTGGAATTGCTTACTCTAACACCATTAAAAAAATAATTGCGACAGATGAATTTACCGAACCCTGATACAGAAGGCTATTTCTAATCCAAAATCCAAAATTGGTAGAACTCAAACTTTTATTGGAAATATTCTACGCGAGCATCAAAACCGAGTTCACGTAAAAATTGAGAATGCTTTTCTGCTTCAGAGCGATCGCGAAATGTTCCAGCATTTACATAATTTCCCAATTTAGATTTAGCTACAAAAGCTTTGGGAATGTAATGACGCACTCTAGGAAGAGTATCAGCCCTACGAATTGGCACGATGACTACATACCGATTCCGATTCGCAGGCGTAGGATTTTGAATTACAGTGGGGTTATTTGTACTTAATCCTAATCTTTGCCAAGTTGAAAAATCTACGTTTCCAGTTGAATACATCCCAGCATCTCGCTGGAATTGCGCCACGGCATTTTTTGTTGTCGCACCATAATAACCTGTAATCTGATCTGTAAAAAATCCTAGCTGGCGTAGACGTTGTTGCACCGCTGATACTCTCGAACTCTTCTCACCCAGACATATATAACCGTTATTTATTGAACAACCAGAATTAGAAATTCCCATTGTTCTGGATATTTTTGCCAAGGTTTGTGCGTCGGCAACACCACTAGGCGTGAGTTGGTTATGTTGCTGGAAAAGAATTACAGCATTTGTAGTTGTACTACCAAAATAGCCAGTAGGATTTCCCCGAAAATAGCCCAATTGTTGTAATTTTCTTTGCAATTCTGACACCTCTGGCCCAGCATCACCTTCACTAAGATAAGAGGTAAAGCGATCACCAGTATTAGTGAAAGTATAGCTTTGACGAGACTGTCCATTTTGGCACACATATTGTAAGGCTTGTTGAGTTTGCAACCCTACTTTTCCTGTCGTACCTATGTTATTTGCTCGCTGAAAGTTTTTGACAGCCTCTTCAGTCAATACACCAAAATTACCATTGATCGGCCCTTGAAAGTACCCTAAGCTTTGTAAACATCTTTGAAGGTTGCTAACTTCCGAACTGCTATCTCCTCGTTGCAGTGCCAATGCTTGCCCTGCGAAATTAAAAACTGTTATGGTAACTGCTACAGACAAAATGTGCTGCTTAGTTATAAATTTGCAGTCAAATTGGGTTTTAGATACTTGAGATAAAGGGGAAAAATTAATATTTTCCATGTGTAGACAATTGCTAATTACTAATTTTTAATTGGTTTGCTAGTTTGAGATCTGAAATCAGACTGCTACATCATCAAATACAATGTATAAATCTATTCAGCATCCTTTATAGTTGCTGACTCGTAACTAAGTCTATAATTTACACTATAATTAACAGTATATTTACTAGACAATTATTTATGATACTTTAATTTCTCTGGGTAAACTGAGAGTGAAAGTAGTAAAAGCTTCTTGACTTTCTACACAAATTGAAGCTTTTAAATGTTTTACCAGCTTCTGTACTAATGCCAATCCCATTCCTGCACCTGTGTGTTTCCACGGCTCATTCTGGGGAATCCGGTAAAAAGGCTCAAAAATGCGTGAAAGTTCGTTGGTTGCTATTCCAATGCCATAATTAGTAACGCTAATCTGTACGGTATCCCCTACAGCAGAAGCAGAAATAATAATAGAACCACCAGCAGGCGTATATTTGCAGGCGTTATTTAACAGTTCTGTGATAATACGTTCTAAGTCTGTAATATCAGTTTCTAGGGGAGGAAGCTCACCAGTGATATCCAAAATTAAGTTTTGTTGGTGGCAGGCGGTAAGTTCTCGAAAGGATTCAACAATAGGAGGAAGCCAGGATTGTAAATCGATTGCGATTAAAGTTAAAGGTTCGATTTCGGCTTCTAGATATGTAAGCGTCAACAGATCATTAATCAATTTGCTTTCTCGCCCACACTCACTTTGGAGAATCTGTAAAAGCTGCGATACTAGCTCTGTATCTAATATATTTTCTTGTTTGATGATGCTATCTAGTGTTTGAACAGCAAGGCAAATGCTTGTAATTGGTGTTCGCAGTTCATGAGAAAGGGTTCTGAGGAATTCGTGTTTGAGATTTTCGAGGGTTTCAATGTCTGTTAACCGTGTCTTAGCTTGTTGGCAAAGACGAGATTGACAAATAGCGATCGCACATTGATTTGCGATTTGCTGCACCAAATTCACTTCCCATGCCTCAAACTCTTTTTCTGTTGCCCTAGTCAGCCAGATATTTCCCGTTAGTCCTTGTATATCAAAAATTGGACAAGCTAACTGTGTGATTACAACTAACCTTGGATTCCAATCCCGCATAATTTTCCCAAATTGCAAGGATTGTTTTTGCAACAGTGGCTGATACAGTTCTGGAAAATCTTCAATCACTCTAACTGCTCCTTGGCACAAAGGAGGAGTGGTGGTGTATTCCTGGGCAACAGTCGCCAGGGTTTTACTAGCATTATATAGTTCAATTTGGCAGCGATCAGCTTGCAATATTCGTCCCAACTCCTGTGTAGCTGTTTCTAAAATTCGATCTATATCCAGATTGTCACGAATTTGCTCATTCAAGCGTTGCATCAAGCCTTGAACTTGTAGAGTTTGCTGTTGCAATTTCAACTGAGCTTGCAAAGCTTGTACTTGCCGATACAATTTTGCTTGTTGGGCGGCAATTCCAATTTGAGTTGCTAATTGCTCTAACAAATCGATTTCTGTTTGCTGCCATTGTCGTGGTTCACAGCAGTGCTGGGCAATTAATAATCCCCATAAATCTTGCTGAAACATAATTGGCACTACTAAATTAGCTCTTACTTGCAAAGAAGCCAGAACATCAATTTGACAAGGATGCAATCCTGCTGCATATATATCCTCAACAATTTGAATACAACCACGCTTGTAGGACTCTAAGTATCTTTCAATAAAACAGCTAACTTGAAGATTGATCCCCACCAGCGGACTACTGGAAGCAATTGTAGATTCTGCAATTATGACTCCATTACTATCATTCTGGAAGCAATAAATCAACACGCGATCGCTCATCAAAAATCGCCGTAGCTCCGTGACTATCTGATTGAGCATGGCATCAAAATCTAAAGAGTCGCGAATCCCTTTGGTGATTGTTCCTAATAGCTTTTCCCGCTCGCTATGACGGCGGAGTGCTTCTTCTGATTGTTTGCGTAGACGCGTAGCGGCTTGCCGTGAGGCATCGCTAATATTAGTACTAGTGCCAATCAAGCGGTAAATACGTGAACTTTCATCCCATAAAGGAGTCAAAGTTGTACTCCACCATGTAGGAATTCCTTGAAATTCCAAGCATTCTTCGTAGGAAATAGTTTTACCAAAGCGTACGCAATCTGCATAGTGCTGACGCGCCTTCGCCGCATCTATTGGTGAAAGCACCTCCTCCAGTGCTTTACCTTGCAGTTCCTCTGAACTCATGCCTATCCAACGCTCATGAGTTGGATTGATCCCTAAATACCGAAAGTTACCATCCTCCAGAACATCAATCACAAATACAGATGCCTGCACACAATTGCAAATGTTGCAAAGAAACTGCTGATGATTCTTATTTTCTATATCTGTATTGATCTGAAAATGATGACAAGACGGCTGTGCCAACTCTGTGGTAGATTCAGATGGATTAATATTCATGCGAGAGTCCCTGGGGTATGGTAGCTGAGTCTACTAGGCGCTCTCTCATACATATATATAAGTTGTGGTAGATACTTTTTAGCGCCTAAGGCAAAGTATTTTTAGCGTTGATTGATGCTGAATTGAATAATGTGTGCTTCTAGTTGGAAAGCTAGTAAAACCTATGGGGGTAAGTTTAATTAGTCCTGCCAATTAAAAGCTATGCCACATTTGCAGCTCAGTCAAAACGCCATATCAATGATTTTCAATATTGTCTTAAAATCTTTGCACAAAAAATTATCAAAATTTGATGACGTAGATAAATTTCATAAATCTTCATAAGGTTATAACTTAAGGACACGTAATTGTTTAAGTGAGCCTATCGTCCTACATAACATTCCCAATCAGGGAGCTAAACGTAGAAATTGTCACACTTGTTGTGTAGATGCGTAGATGTCCAGAGTGCAGCTTCAAGGGAAGGTAGGCTACTTTTCTTAGAGTACAGAACTAAGTGCAGTAAAGCAATTCCCTTAACAAGTCATACCATCTTGGATTTTGGATTAGAAATAGCCTTCTGTATCAGGGTTCGGTAAATTCATCTGTCGCAATTATTTTTTAATGGTGTCAGAGTAAGCAATTCCAACGACAAAACTTCATCGCCAAGCATGAAAAAGGAACTGCCTCCACACCAAGCTAGACTCTCACGGGCAAATGCCAACAACGCTCGTGATCAAAATATTTATTTCCCTGTTAAGAGTTCCCTGTTCCCATCAGGCTGTTAAAAACGCTCCATCCCTTCTATCGCTTCAAACTTCTTAGCAGCCTCACCCATAGCTCTTGCAGCTTCTCCACAAGTGCGCGGAGTCGGGAAAATCTTTTCGGGATTCGCTAAACCCTGAGGATTAAACACTTGCCGTACCCATTTCATAGTTTCTAAATCTGCTGCTGTGAACATCTCTGGCATATAGCATTTTTTATCTGCACCGATGCCATGCTCACCAGAAATACTGCCACCAACTTTTACACATAATTTAAGAATTTCTCCGCCTAATTCTTCCACTGTTTCTAATGCACCTGGAACAGAATTATCATAAAGAACCAGCGGGTGAAGATTGCCATCGCCGGCGTGAAACACATTAGCGATACGATAACCATATTTCTGACTTAATGTCTCAATTTCTTGCAGTACATAGGGTAACTGAGTACGAGGAATTACCCCATCTTGTACATAATAATCAGGGCTTAAATGCCCAGCGGCGGCAAAGGCTGCTTTGCGTCCTTTCCATAGCTTCAGTCGTTGTTCAGGATCGCTTGCAGATGTAATATTACGTGCTCCATTCTGTTTACAAATCTCTGCTACCCTTTGTTTATTTGCCACAACTTCTACTTCCAAACCATCAATTTCTACTAACAGAATTGCGACTGCATCGCGAGGATAACAATTTAAGGCTGTGACATCTTCCACGGCGTTGATGCTGAGATTATCCATGATTTCCATCCCACCAGGAATAATTCCCGCACTGATGATGTCAGAAACACTCGCTCCTGCCGTTTCAATACTTGTAAAATCTGCCAGTAAAACACAGATTGATTCTGCACTTTTGAGAATTCGGAGCGTAATTTCTGTAGCAATCCCCAGCGTACCTTCCGAACCAACAAATATACCCGTCAAATCATAACCAGGCATTTCGGGGATTTCTCCACCCAAGTCTAAGATGTCGCCTTTAGGAGTAACTATTTTTAATCCCAATACGTGGTTTGTGGTAACACCATATTTGAGACAATGTACTCCCCCAGAGTTTTCAGCAACATTGCCACCTACAGAACAGATAATTTGACTAGAAGGATCAGGAGCATAATAAAAACCAGCACCACTCACAGTTTGTGTTACCCAACTATTAATTACCCCTGGTTGAACAATCACACGCTGATTTTCTAAATCTATATCAAGTATTTGCCGCATTAAAGAAGTAACTATTAAAACGCTATCTTCAATCGGCAAAGCACCACCCGACAAACCAGTACCAGAACCACGAGCAATAAAGGGGACAGAATATTTATTGCATATCTTTACTACCGCCGCCACTTGTTCTGTAGTTCTGGGTAATACCGCCACTGCTGGGCGCTGGCGATAGCTGGTTAATCCATCGCATTCATAGGTGATAAGTTCTTCGCGGCGTTGTACTACACCATTTTTGCCAAGTACAGCCTCGAATTCTTTAATAATGGGTTGCCAATTACGTTTTTGTGTATCTTGGATAAGCATAGGTAATTCTTATAGTTGCAAGAAGATATTCTAATTTTTCGTAGCGGCGGTAGGGGTGTACGAGGAATATTTTTATTACACCCAAGCTTCTTTAGACGTGCTGTTTAATTTAACATCCAATAGCGATCGCCTCTATACCTTTAAGGATAATATCTAGTTAGTCTACGATCCCACCCAGCAATTAGGAGAGCAAGTACTGCGGGTTTATGAAATTCGGGGAAGGCGTTATTTTGAAACACAACAAGCCTGGTGAGAGCAACTCGGATTCGGTTTGACTCTATGGCAAGGAGAATTTGAAGGTAGGCAGGATGGGTGGTTGCGTTGGTGCTATCAAGATGGCACTGTGTTAGCAACTGGGGATGAACGCGCTGATCAAGAACGCTTGGAAAAGGAACAAGCCCTACAACGTGCCGAACAAGCCGAAGGGCGCGCTCTACTACTAGCAGAACGATTGCGTGCGATGGGAATAGATTTAGATACTCTATAAAAAAATCTAAAGAATTGTTTCTCTCTATTAAGATAAAATATAACTACCGTTCGATATAAATAAATTTTGTAATGCCCAAGATAGTTGATCATGAGCAATACCGCAAAGAGTTGTTAATGAAATGCTTTGACTTGTTCGCCCAAAAGGGCTATGCCGCAATCACTATGCGAGAGATAGCCCAAGGACTCAGTGTTTCTACAGGTACGTTATATCATTACTTTCCTAGCAAGGAAGCTTTGTTTTTTCAGTTAATCGAAGAACTGACACAGCAAGATATTCTCAACTTTCTAGCTGGGGCTAGAGATGCCAAAGCTTTACCAGAGCGCATCGAAGCTTTAATGAATTTTGCAACCAAGAATGAAGACTATTTTTTTAAACAAACTTTGCTGATGTTTGACTTTTATCAGCAGCAAGAGCGAACTGAAATTTTGAAGAATCCGAGTATTAAGAAAGCCTCAAAAGATACTAAACAGGCTTTAACAGAGTATTTGGAAATTGAAGACAAAGCGTTAGTTAACTTTGTTTATTGTTTTCTCAACGGCTTGATCTCGGCGCGAATGTTTGAGGGTGATGCTATTTCTTATCGCGAGCAGAGTGAACTGCTAGCAAAAATGTTAACAGCTTATCTCAACACTCAAGCTCAAGCAGGTTCTGAGAATGGGAAAAATAAATGATATACATCCCCCTTTTTCTAATTTAAGTAAACAACACATATGGCTGAACAATCCATCTCAAAATCTTTAACTAGGCGACTTATTGGCTTGATATTAACTGCTGCTGCAATTACCGGAGCGATCGCTTTATATGGCATCTCTCGATTTGACTTAGCTGGTAAGTCTGAGTCTCCAAGCCCAGAAACACTGCCTCCAGTAAGAAAAGTTGCAGCCCTTGGGCGTTTGGAGCCAGAAGGGGAAGTGATTCGCCTGTCTGCACCTTTAGCATTGGATGGCGATCGCGTGGCTAAAATACTTGTCAAACAGGGCGATAATATACAAGCGGGGCAGGTAGTAGCAATTTTGGATTCGCAAAAACGCTTGCAAGATGGCGTAGTGCAGGCAAAAGAGCAGGTAAAAGTGGCTCAAGCAAAATTAGCACAGGTAAAAGCTGGAGCCAAAACTGGAGAAATTCAGGCACAACAAGCAAACATTAGCCGCTTGCAAGCCGAAAGACAAACAGAAATAGAGGCACAACAAGCAGCAATCGCCAGATTAGCAGCAGAACAAAAGACAGAAATTCAAGCCCAACAAGCAGCGATCGCGCGGTTAGCAGCAGAATTGCGAAATGCCACTATGGAATACCAACGCCACGAAAAACTGTATCAAGAAGGTGCGCTTTCAGCATCATTGAGAGATAGCAAACGCCTGAGTTTACAAACTGCACAGGAACAATTTAACGAAGCCCAAGCAAACCTCAAACGCATCCAATCATCGCGACAGCAACAACTTGCCGAAGCCAGAGCAAACCTTAGACGCATTCAAACATCTCGCCAAGAAGAATTAAACTCTGCGAGAGCGACTCTTAACCAAATTGCTGAAGTTCGCCCGGTAGATGTACAGGCAGCCCAGGCAGAAGTAGACAATGCTAAAGCGGCACTACAACAAGCAAAAACTAATCTCGAACAAGCTTACATCCGCGCCCCGATCGCCGGGCAAATTCTCAAAATTCACACGCGAGCCGGAGAAAAAATTGCTGATGTAGGCGTTGCGGATTTGGGGCAAACTCAGCAGATGGCAGTAGTGGCGGAAGTTTATCAAACTGACATCGGCAAAATTAAACTAGGGCAGCAAGCAGTAATTACCAGTCAAGCATTTTCAGGAGAATTGCAGGGAAAAGTTTCCGAAATTGGCTTGCAGGTGAATAGACAGAATGTCTTCAGCAATCAACCAGGAGAAAATTTAGATCGCCGTGTTGTAGAAGTGAGAATTCGCCTCAACCCTGAAGATGGCAAGCAAGTTACTGCTCTCACCAACTTGCAGGTGCAAACAGCAATTGAGTTGTAAAGTTTTTTTGCTGTAATTTATAACGAATGTTTGATATATCTGCAATCTATCAAAGGAGGTTTGAGATGTTTAAAGTCAGCGGATATCTTTTAATCACCATTAGCATCATTCATATCCTAGTTGGTATCTGTCTTTTTACTGAACCCCTTTCAGAGATAGTTCGCAATGGGGTATTCAATACAACTGCTCCTAATCCACTTTCTCCTTATTTTGACCGAGAAGATGCCTTTTGGTTCATGATGATTAGTCCACTACTTTTTATTTTAGGACAGCTATGTTGTTGGGCAGAAGCTCAGGGAAGCAGCCCACCAGCTTTTCTCGGTTGGAATCTTTTAGGATTTTCTGTGGTTGGAATAGTGATTGAGCCGATTTCTGGTTTCTGGCTTTTAATTATGCCAGCAGTTCTCATACTCATTGAATCGCAAAAAGTTAGCACTCGATTGACTAAAACCAGGGAAGAAATACATGAAAATTCAGTCTTGTAGAACTTCCTTTATCTGGTTTCGGCTGCTCCGCAGAACCTATCCTTGGATAACTTTAGTTATTACTGGTTGCAAAATTATTTACTCTGGTGGAATTCAACAGGATAGAGAAAAAGTACGGTTCATGCTGGCAATGACAAGGATTGACTTTGTACGTGTTTACCAATTTCTCAATGATTTGCTGTGGTGAAATTATGACTTCTAATCTTGTACAACTTGAGCGATCGCAAATTAAACCTTTTACAAAAGTCTATTAAAAAAATTCAACCACAGATGGACACAGATAAACACAGATAATTCATCACTGTGTATCTGTGTTCATCTGGAGAGCGCAATGTCGATTTTTGCAAGATGTTTAATATGTCTGCATCAATAACGAACGTTCGATATAAATTTTCATTTCGTCAAACAGGTGTTATCATGCTTCGCAAACTATTTCGCCGCACCCCGTTGGCATGGCTCCAGCTAAAGAAAGAAAAAACACGCTTGGCAGTGGCGTTAGCGGGAATCGCTTTTGCGGATATGCTGATGTTTGTACAGATGGGGCTACTAGACGCGCTGCTAGATAGTGCAACCCAAGCTCATCAAAATCTGCAAGCGGATTTAGTTTTAATTAATCCCCAATTTCAATCTTTGATTTCTGTCAAAAGCTTTCCTAGAGAAAGGTTACAGCAAACCTTAGCTTACGATGACGTTAAATCAGTTCGTCCTTTGTACATCAACGTTGCCCAGTGGCGCAATCCTGAAACTCGCATGACTCGGAGTATTTTAGTATGGGGGATAGATCCGGCAAACCCACCATTTGATAACCCAGAGGTAAATAAAAATCTAGGGCAACTTCAGTTACTGGATCGGGTACTATTTGATCTTGCTTCTCGCCCAGAATACGGCGCTATCCCTGATTTAGTAAAGCAACATGGCAGTGTGGAAGCTGAAGTAAATAGTCAAACTGTACAAACGGTAGGCTTATTTCAGCTAGGCGTATCTTTTGGTGCTGATGGTAACATTATCAGCAGCGATTCTACTTTTCTCAAGCTATTTCCAGAACGCAAGCCAAATCAAATTGAAGTTGGGCTGATTAATTTGGAGCCAGGTACAGATGTGCAAGCTGTGCGATCGCAACTCACAAGAGCTTTGCCAAATGATGTCAAAGTATTAACTCCTCAAGAATTTGCCCAAACAGAAATAGATTACTGGAGTAATCAAGGGATTGGTTTTATCTTCGGAATGGGAGCAGCGGTAGGATTTATCGTTGGGATTGTGATTGTTTACCAGATTCTCTACGCTGACGTTTCCGATCACCTGCCAGAATACGCCACATTAAAAGCGATGGGATATAGCGATCGCTATCTCATGACTATGCTCATGCAAGAAGCTTTATTACTAGCGGCATTAGGCTTTATCCCTGGAGTGCTTTTATCTGTCGGGCTTTACCAAATTACCTACGCTGCGACATTAATACCAATTGGCATGAAACTCAATCGTGCAATTTTTGTCTTGCTGTTGACGATGATTATGTGCAGCGCTTCGGGAGCAATCGCTCTGCGAAAACTTAGAGCCGCCGATCCAGCAGATATGTTTTGAGGCTAAGTAGAAGGCAGTCTCGATGAACTTCGTACACCACCAAGTATGGAAAAGGATTCTTTCCCCTACACCCCTAAACCCTCTTTCAAGGCAGGAGGCAGGAGGAAAACCACCTATTTAATAGTTAACGACTATCAACAATTAACAAATAACAATTAACAATCAATATGGAACCCATTATTTCTATCCAAAATCTCAATCATTATTTTGGGCAAGGTTCGCTGCGTAAGCAAGTATTATTTGATATCAACTTAGATATTTATTGAGGAGAAATTGTAATTTTAACTGGGCCATCTGGCTCTGGTAAAACTACATTATTAACTTTAATGGGTGGCTTACGTTCTGCACAAGAAGGTAGCTTGAAGATACTAGGGCAACAAATGTGTGGAGCTAAAAAGAGACAATTAACAGAAATTCGCCGTCAGATTGGCTATATATTTCAGGCGCATAACCTCATGACATTTTTGACAGCAAAGCAAAATGTCCGAATGTCGTTAGAACTTCATGAAGAAATTTTAGATGAAGATTTAGATGCCAAAGCCACAGCTATTTTAGAACAAGTTGGTTTAGGTGATCACGTCAATTATTATGCCAAAAACTTATCAGGTGGACAGAAACAACGAGTAGCGATCGCTCGTGCTTTAGTAAGTCATCCCAAAATTGTTTTAGCAGATGAACCAACTGCTGCACTCGATAAAAAATCTGGACGAGATGTAGTGGAATTGATGCACAAATTAGCAAAAGAACAGGGTTGTACTATCTTAATGGTTACCCACGATAACCGGATTTTAGATATAGGCGATCGCATTATCTACATGGAAGATGGTCATCTTAAAAATGATAGTGTAGATGCAGATGTTTTGAACTCAGTCAACTAACGTAAAAATCAAGCTCTCAAGAGGTAAATAAACTCATGGTTGAGCAACTTATAATCAATGATGACAATTTCTATATACCTGATGCTAATCGGTTAGTAACTGAAGATGACACACCAGTGGATAATTTTGCTTCTGAAAAACAACAACGTCTCTTAGTTAGCTCCCTTTATAGTTCTTTACAAAATCAGATTTTCTTAGCAGCAGCAAATGTCGGCATCTACTACATTTACAAACAATCCCCTATTGTGCCAGACGTCTTCTTGAGTCTGAATGTGCAAGTGCCTGAGAACTGGTGGGAAAAGCAAAACCGTTGCTATATGCTTTGGGAATTTGGCAAAACTCCAGAAGTTGCAATCGAAATTGTTTCCAACAAAGAGAGTGATGAACTAGGAAGCAAAATGAGAATTTATGAACAAATGCGGATTAGTTACTACGTAGTCTATGATCCAACTCGACAATTAGGAGAGCAGCAGTTACGCATTTATGAACTTCGGGGGGCGAGATACTTTGAAACACTAGAAACTTGGTTAGAGCAAGTTGGTTTAGGGTTAACTCTCTGGCAGGGAGAATTTGAAAGCAGACAGGATATTTGGTTGCGCTGGTGCTATCAAGATGGTAGTGTTCTCCCAACAGGAGATGAACGTGCTGAAGTAGCTCAACAACGTGCTGAACAGCAAAAACAACGTGCCGAGATGGCTGAACAGCGTGCGCAAATTGCAGAACAACACGCTCAATTACTAGCAGAACGACTGCGTGCTATGGGAATAGATCCAGATGGACTGTAGAAAATTTTTAGATAAAGCGCTAATCAAATCAGTGTAAGATTACAAATATAAATTTTCAGCTTTTTTGTATTTCGGAAGCAGCTACATATTTTTCAATTGCTGACTTCCAAATTAAGTATGCGCTACCATTTAAATGTAAACCATCAACTGTATATTTCGCATTTAATTGGTTTTCAGAATCTAAAAGTTGAGAAAATAAATCTATATACTGGTAATGAAAGTTTTGAGCAAGCTTTTGCAACCCTAAGTTAAGATTGATAACATTTTTATTATCTTGCCAATATATATAAATTTTATTATTAACAGGCAACACACTTTGAATAAAAATTTCTGTATATGGCGTCTTTTCTTGAAACTCTTTTAAAATTTCCTGATATCTTTCTAAAATCTCTGTAACGGATTTACGGCTATTTATTAAATCATTAATTCCTATCATTAAGAATATTTGTTTAGGCTGTGATGATATAATTATACTGAGGCGATATAATATTCTCTCTATCGTATCACCAGAAATACCTCTATTTTTGACATTGATATTTCCCAATAACTCTATCCATTCACCTTCATCCGTGATACTGTCTCCCAACATAATAATTTCAGATTCAGATCGAGGCAATAATTCAAATTGACTCTTCTTATGCCAATAGTAGGCAGGATAATCAAGATAGAGATTTTTTTGAAGATTCAAAAATTTTAATGTTTTCAAGAACAAATAGTAATAATTGTCTTTTTTAAGGAAAATTAAACCGCCAATAATAAAACATAAAATATTAATAATGGCAGAAATCCACAATAAAAACATGATTTGATTATTCATATTTACAATTCGACATTTTAAGAATTATTAATAAATTTCCAAATTCGCAGCCATACTTTGTCTAATAAATCTGGACTTTCTACGTCAAACCACTCAATTTGTGAGTAGGCACGAAACCAAGTACACTGCCGTTTGGCAAATTGGCGCGTATGCAAAACTGTTAATTCTTTAGCTTTATCCAAAGAAATATTTCCTACTAAATATTGTTTTATCTCTTGATATCCTAAAGTGTTAAGCAAAGGCAAGTCGGCACCATATTTTTGGCATAAATACTCAACTTCACTTACCAAGCCATCTGCCATCATCTGTTCGTTACGCTGGGCTATGCGACGGGTGAGATGAGCGGAGTCACAATCTAAACCAATTTGCAAAATTGGATACTTGGGAGGATTTTCTCCTTGTTGCTCAGAAATTGGACGACCAGTAACATAAAAGACTTCTAATGCTCTTAAAGTTCTGACTGAATCATGTGGATGAATTTTTTGGGCTGCAACAGAGTCAACTTGTTGTAGCATGGCATACAGCTGAACTTGGCACAGAGATTCGAGTTGCGATCGCAATTCTTTTTGAGGTGCTACCCTGGGAATTTTCATTCCTTGCGTAATCGAGCGTATATACAAGCCAGTACCACCCACTAAGAGAAGGGGGGGAGGGGGAGAGGGGGAGAGGGGGAGAGAATTATTCTCATTGTCCTCTTGTCCCCGCGTCTCCCTGTCCCCTTGTCCTGATATTAATGCTTGCGCCCGCTCCTGATAATCTGCTACCGTCATAATTTCTTTGGGATCGCATATATCAATCAAATAGTGGGGTACTAATTTCTGTTCGGCTGCGGTTGGTTTAGCTGTGCCAATATTAAACTCTCTGTATACTTGACGAGAATCTGCACTCAGAATTACAGTACCTAGTTGCATTGCTATAGTTAATGCTAAACCCGACTTACCTGTTGCTGTTGCACCACAAATCACAATTAATTTAGTCATTGGTCATTGGTCACTAGTCATTGGTTAGTAGGAGCGGTTTTTTTGATTGTTTTTCGGCTCAAACCGACAATTTCTCTTTTAAACCCGCCCGTACAGTAGTTAGTGGTTAGTGGTTAGTGGTTGATTTTTCTCCCCCTCTCCTCTGCCCCTGAAGCTCCTCTGCTTTGTTGTCCCCTTGTCCCCACTCTCTGCATAGGGGTTGGAACCCCTATTTGAATTTCTCATCAAACTGCTCTAAAGTCGCCTATAAGGCTTTTGTGTTAGAATCTTGGAGTGTTTTAGACTTTTTCGCCTTTTGGCGATTTTCACCCCCACTTATCAGGAGAATTTACATGACGAGTAGTTACAGTGCCGAACAGATTCAAGTTCTGGAAGGTCTGGAACCCGTCCGCAAACGACCGGGGATGTATATTGGTTCCACAGGGCCGCGAGGACTTCACCATTTGGTGTACGAGGTGGTGGACAACTCGATTGATGAGGCTTTGGCGGGATACTGTACCCATGTGGAGGTGGATCTCAACGCCGACGGTTCTGTTACTGTAACAGATGATGGTCGAGGTATTCCTACTGATATTCACCCACAAACAGGAAAATCGGCATTGGAAACTGTATTAACCGTACTGCACGCTGGGGGTAAATTTGGCGGCGGCGGCTATAAAGTTTCTGGAGGACTGCACGGGGTTGGTATTTCCGTTGTCAATGCTTTATCAGAGTGGGTAGAAGTCAAGGTTTGGCGAGATAAGAAGGTTCATGCCCAGCGTTACGAACGAGGTGTTCCCGTCACCGAACTGACAGCAAAACCCTACAAAGAGAATCGCAGTGGCACTTCTGTCAATTTCAAACCAGATACCCAAATTTTTACTACTGGTATTGAGTTTGACTATGTTACTTTAGCAAGCCGTTTGCGGGAATTAGCGTATCTCAATGCGGGTGTCAAAATTACTTTTACTGACTACCGCTTGGAATTACTAAAAAGCGATCAGCCTAAAGTAGAAACCTACGAATACAAGGGTGGTATTCGCGAATATATTGCTTATATGAATGCCGATAAGCAACCACTGCATGAAGAAATTATTTACGTGCAGGGAGAACGTAACAACGTTCAAGTCGAAGTGTCATTGCAGTGGTGTACTGATGCCTATACAGATAATGTATTGGGTTTTGCTAATAATATTCGCACGGTGGATGGCGGTACGCACTTAGAAGGTTTGAAGGCAGTTCTGACGCGTACTCTAAATGCGATCGCCCGCAAGCGTAACAAAATAAAAGAAAACGAACCTAACCTCAGTGGCGAACACGTTCGCGAAGGCTTGACTGGCGTCATTTCTGTCAAAGTCCCAGATCCAGAATTTGAAGGGCAAACTAAAACTAAACTTGGTAACACCGAAGTTCGGGGAATCGTTGATTCTTTAGTAGGAGAAGCTCTCACCGAATATCTAGAATTTCGCCCCCCTATTGCCGATGCCATTTTAGATAAAGCCATCCAAGCCTTTAAAGCGGCAGAAGCTGCCCGTCACGCGCGAGAATTAGTGCGCCGTAAGTCAGTTTTGGAATCTTCGCCACTACCCGGTAAATTAGCAGATTGCAGTACCAGAGACCCTAAAGAATCAGAAATTTTCCTGGTGGAAGGCGACTCCGCAGGTGGAAGTGCCAAGCAAGGACGCGATCGCCGCTTCCAAGCCATCCTCCCCTTGCGCGGTAAAATCCTCAATATCGAAAAAACTGACGATGCTAAAATCTATAAAAACAATGAAATCCAGTCTCTAATCACTGCCCTGGGTTTGGGTGTCAAAGGTGAAGAATTCGATGCTTCCCAACTGCGCTACCACCGAATTGTGATTATGACTGACGCTGATGTGGATGGAGCACACATTCGCACCTTGTTGTTAACTTTCTTTTATCGTTATCAACGAGCACTCATCGAACAAGGCTACGTCTACATCGCTTGCCCACCACTCTATAAAATAGAGCGAGGACGCAATCATTATTATTGCTACAGCGATCGCGAAAAAGACAACCTGATTCGACACGAGTTTCCTGAAAACGCCAACTACACCATTCAGCGATTCAAAGGTTTGGGTGAAATGATGCCTGATCAACTCTGGGAAACTACTATGAACCCAGAAACCCGTACCCTTAAGCAAGTGGAAATTGAAGATGCAGCCGAAGCCGATCGCATTTTCACAATTTTGATGGGCGATCGCGTGGCACCCCGTCGTGAATTTATTGAAACCTATGGTTCTAAACTCGATCTCACAGATCTAGACATTTAAATACATCTCAAATGATCCACCAGGTTAGTTGTGGACAAAAATAAATGGGCAATGGGTGAAAACCTATTACCCATTACCAATAATTCTAAAAATTGCAGCATGGCCAATTTAATCTCAGAAGACAAATCACCAGGATTTTGTTGTTTTTGTAAAATTTCAAGACTAAAATTCAACATTATCTGACAAAAAGCGCCTCTTAGATAAGTTTATGATTTCTTATCAAGAATGCAGGCAACTGCAAAAATTTAACAGTATTGAATATTAACAGTCACTCTAAGCATTACTTGTAATAAATATTACTATTTTATCCTCTTTATTTATGTACGCTCATAAACGTCAGTTACTTAACTTAAATTGTTTAACAATCATAAAATATTAAATTTATATTTAACCTGAGATATAATTTATACCTCACAAACTGGTCTTTAATGAATACTGTTTTCTGTTTACAAACAATTAGAAATTATCAATCATCGAGTATCTAATAAGTATTTTAAAAGTTTTAGTATTTCAGTCAACAGCAACGTATTTTTGTTTTTCCCACTACAACTCGGTAACTACGATTGGGTGAGGACAAGAGCTTTAGTTTTGACGGAGTGACGTGATCTTGCTTTTCACCGCTCATATTTGTGCTGTGGTTTTGATGAGTACAAGAACAACGATTTCTAATCAGTCCAATTTAGCTCGACCTCTATACTGATAGACTATATTGAGCTTAAAAAAGTACATTATATAAAATATGCTCACCACACTCAGTCAAAATTCATCTTTGCCTAACAAGATTTCAAAATTTATCAAATCCCAGTTGCTCGTGTATGCACTTAACTGCTAATCATCCAATTTGCTTTAGTTGCTTTCTATAAAACTTATTTATCTAAACCCTGACTCATGGGAGTGTATATTTTGCATTAATTCTATGCAATTTTGCTTTCACTGGGCTAATATCGATAGTCTTGGCTGTCAAATCCTGTCTGAATTGATTAAAATATCGGTATATACAATAAAAACAGTTTGTCAAGTTGCAAAGGGTGGAAATTTTAGCAGTGTTCTAACTAGCGATAAACACCGCATCAATTGCATCCAATCAATTTTGGTCTTCTAGCCTCTCCTGCCAAGCCTTTACTTTCAATCTAGGTGACTGGCCTTTGTAAAGCTAGGGTGCCTTTATGAAAGTACTACAATTCGCAAATTTGGAAATTAATGTTTACGCCACGCCACTCAAAATAATATGAAGATAACTGTTACTAGCAGATGAAACAAAATCTAAAGTCAGTACTTTATGAAGTAAATGTAAAAATAAGTACGCTATAGTCGGTAGAGTTAACTAACATGAAATGCCTTGTTTTAGAATGTTGTAGTTAGCACATGAGAACAAATACAAGTAACTTTACTTATCTTTTAAAGTAATGATGATACAGCGAGAGTTACAACAAGATTTGGAGAAAATTCAAACGTATCAGTACCGTTCTCAGTGCGTTTTTGCTACAACAGCTTTTACCTTACCTAATTAGTCTATGGAAAAAACACAAAAGCAGTGCAATTTTTGTGAAACAGGCTACAATCGGAACAGTCTTTACACAAAAATCTTCCAACAGTCAGATTTATTCTTATGGAGTTGTAAATTTTTTAGCAAGATGAGTCTTATTTAGATAAGTTCAGTTAAAAAATGTGTTGATTAGCAACACAATGGCATTTACTAAAATGAGAATTTAACTTGGTGGGTACTGCGGTGGCAGAGAAACACATAAACTAAACATTTATTACTTACCAAGCACTCATTTTTAAGTCTTTTACCGGGGTCTATATCAGTGTCCTTCCAAAAAAGGGGTTAAACTTCCGGAAAATTTTTAGCTAAATTAGCTAAAAAGCCTTTTATAAAAAAGGCAACATCTCGCTTAAATAAAAGCAACAAAAATATCTTGAGTAATTGATTCTGCAAGGAGCATGAGGAACGCGGCATGAACCAGGCTAACAACGTACTCGACAACATTTATCAGCCTGACCTAGAAATTGAGATGAATCAGCCTGAACTGTTAGAAGAACTCTTGCTGGATGATGAAGTAGAAGAGGACTTGCTGATCAGCGATGAAGGCGAGCTCGACGAAGAATTTTTAGAACCTCAGTCTGATGAGGACGACGCTAAGTCTGGGAAAGCCGCAAAATCGCGTCGTCGGTCACAAAGCAAGAAAAAGCATTACACTGAAGATTCGATTCGCCTTTACTTGCAGGAAATCGGTCGAATCCGCCTGCTCAGAGCTGACGAAGAAATTGAACTGGCACGAAAAATTGCAGACTTATTGGAATTAGAGCGAGTACGCGATCGCCTGCAACAGCAGTTAGATCGCGAACCTCAATATAGTGAATGGGCTGAAGCAGCAAAAATGCCGCTGCCACAATTTCGCCATCGTCTACATATTGGGCGTCGAGCGAAAGACAAAATGGTGCAATCGAACCTGCGACTTGTAGTTTCAATTGCCAAGAAGTATATGAATCGTGGTTTATCTTTCCAAGACTTGATTCAAGAAGGTAGCCTCGGTTTGATTCGTGCCGCCGAAAAGTTTGATCACGAGAAAGGTTATAAGTTTTCTACATACGCTACATGGTGGATTCGTCAGGCAATTACCAGAGCGATCGCCGATCAATCTCGCACAATTCGCCTTCCCGTCCACCTCTACGAAACCATCTCTAGAATTAAGAAGACTACCAAACTGCTTTCTCAAGAAATGGGACGTAAACCCACTGAGGAAGAAATTGCTACAAGAATGGAAATGACGATCGAGAAACTGAGGTTTATTGCTAAATCAGCCCAGTTACCAATTTCATTAGAAACGCCCATAGGGAAAGAAGAGGATTCTCGACTGGGCGATTTTATTGAGTCTGATGGCGAAACCCCAGAAGATCAAGTTTCCAAAAATCTATTGCGGGAAGATTTGGAAAAAGTCCTCGACAGCCTTAGCCCTCGTGAACGTGATGTTCTGCGACTGCGCTACGGTTTGGACGACGGGCGGATGAAAACATTGGAAGAAATAGGACAAATTTTCAATGTCACCCGCGAACGCATCCGTCAAATTGAAGCGAAGGCACTGCGTAAGTTACGTCACCCTAATCGCAATAGCGTTCTCAAAGAATATATCCGCTAGTCATTAATTTTGGGTCATTAGCTAACCATATTATCCACAGTCAATGACAAATAAATAACCAAGTACGGTAAAAACCTGGGGTGAATTAACAATCCCAGGCTTTATTATTTATCCATTTATATTTATCGTTTTAAGGATCGGCTTTTCGGAGTCGTCATGTACGCCTATCGCTGATCAGAAAAGCTCTGCGCTTCCTCGCCTCAGCCCGAATTGAATAAGGTTCAACTGGGCTTGATACTACAGAATACCCCAGAAGTGTAAAAAGCCTTGACCAGAAAATAATTCAATCAAAGCAGCGGCTAAGAAGCCGATCATAGCCAAACGACCATTCCAAATTTCTGCCTGTGGGGTAAAGCCCCAACGCCAAGCATTACGATCATCTGTTACAGGGGCAGTAATCTTTGTTGTGTCTTGCATGGGTAGTACTCCAAAATAAATTTACTAAGTTTTGCAAGCTTTTGTTAATTAATATAACAACTATTTTAAGAAGTGCAACTTTTATTTGAGATTTTTGTATAACATTTACTTATGATTTCTATGTAGAGAGAAGTCAAAGGCTGAACTCTCACTATTATCTAACAATTGAGAGAGATTTGCATTAATTCCATAGGCAAATAGAAAAATAGTTGATAAGTTTTCTAGAATTGATGACTGTGAAAAATCTCAAAAGAGCGATATCCTAAGGCTATTGATAGTTTAATAGCTACAACAAAACAAGTCTTTAATAACAAAAATATTATCAATAATTGATTATAATTTATAATTTTATGTATTAATTAATACAACACAAAAAATAGACACGTACTTATCGATAAATTTACTAGAATTTCATTAACTTCAAATTAATCTCGGCATAATTTAACCTTAATCTTTTATTAACTGAACTTTTTAATCCAATGTATTCGTAAATTACAAGGGGTTATCTCACACAAGTTCAGAGGATGAATGTGTCAAATCGACACATATTTTTGGTGCTGCCTAAAAAAGTAAACAAAGGTGAGAGTTGATGTTAAAAAACAGTGAGCAGCAGGATGAAATGCACGCGATACAGCTTAGATTTACTCAATTCAAAGCATTACTATCAATCATGCTATTGATATACGTGCCAGTACTTATTCTGTTTGCAATTTTAAAATTGCAAACCAAAATACCGATATCAACCCTGACACGAGATCCATTGGCAATTGCTAACGCACCATCTTATTGGGGAGCAATTTCCAACTTAGGGATATTAATGTGGTGTGCTGCTGTGGTTATTCCTTGGTTCAGCTTTAAGTTACTCCAACAAACAAAAAACAATAAAGAATTTAGTCGTTTTTTTCTTTTTTCTGGCTGCCTTACATCTATTTTGTTATTAGATGATCTCTTCCTTTTACATGAAGGAATGTTTCCACATCGTCTTAATATTTCTGAAAAGTTCGTCTTACTTGGATATGGAATAATTATTTCTTTTTACCTAATCAAGTTTAGAAAAGTTATCTTGAAGACCAACTTTATCTTGCTCGTTCTTGCTTTAGGCTTTTTTGGATTCTCAGCAATTTTTGATTCACTTCCATTTGGAGGTTGGCTTGAAAATGAAGACCAATACCTAGTGGAAGATGGCTTAAAGTTTTTGGGAATAGTTAGTTGGCTCACTTACTTCGCGGTCACTTGTGCAGAACAACTTAAACGTATACTGAGAATTGAAACTACAAAAGATAATAGATTTTAGTAAAGCCAAACAAATTAATCCTTAGATTACCTTTACCTCAAAATGTTGCGGATGTAACCGCTTGACCAATATCTTGCTAAAGTTTAGCAAATTAACTTAGAACTTAGACAAAATCCCTCTAAAATCCTCTTGACTCCGTGTTCCCTGCGTTGCGCCAGTTGCTACAAGTCAGCACTAGACGCGTAGCAGCTTCCCGGAGGTTAGCCGCCCAACGCACTGGCTTCTCTGTGGTTTATTATTCCGTAACTAGTGGGAATACGATTTCCCTAAATTTTGGCTACAGATGGAAAAAGGTTTGTAATTGCGCTTAAGCGCTACTATAAACTATGTGTAGCCTTTAATTTGGAGAATTGGTATAATTCCTGTAACTTAGCAAATTGAGGCGCTATTGAACAAGCGCCTTTAGTTACCCAAAGTTTTTTGCTTTAGATTTAACCATCAATTGCTTTCTATTCCCAGTTCGGCAACGGTGATAATTTTTTCGTCGCGATTAAGTTTAAGCATATTTTCACCCATACTATCTCTGCTTAAGTTAGGCACTGTATTTACTGAAAGCCGCAGTACTCGTTGATGATTGGTTACTAGCGCTACTTCAGTACCTGGTTTTGCCAAAACCATTCCAGCTAGATAATCAGTTTTACTAGCAAATTTTAAGGTCTGAGTACCGATATCACCCCGGTTAGCTAGACGCACAGACTTGACTGGGAAACGTTTGGCGTATCCCAATTGTGTCACTAATAATAAATTTTCTTCAACATCAAAAGTCACACCACCAACTATCTCTTCTTGCTGACGTAGGCGTAAAGCTTGCAGTCCCATAGCAGTACGACCCATAATTGGTAGCTGCTCATCATTCACCCCAAATCGCAACAGTCTTCCACCAGAACTAGCTAAAATTACTTGCTTACCTATTGATGTAAATTGGCTTAACAATAATTCGTCGTCTTCTTTGAGTTTCAAAATTGTAATTCCACGACGGCTTAAATTAGTAAACTCCACCAGAGATAAACGCTTAATTCTTCCTTGTTTGGTAAGTAGAATAATATCAGCAGTTTCTGGATCTTCTGGAAGCAAAAAGCGGCTAACTACTGCTTCTGTAGCTTCTTGGGCAGTGTTTGTAAGCAATGTAATCAGTGGTGTTCCCCGTGGCGATCGCCCAGTAGTGGGGGGGATATCTCCAACTTTTACGGGGTAAACTTTACCACCACTGGTAAGTACCAATAAATCTTTTTCTGTATCTGTCAATGTAGTCTGGAGGACAAAGTCATTATCCGACAAACCGTTATCAGTCTTCGATTTTCTGCCATTTGGCTGAGTACGGCGCACATAGCCTCGTTGAGTGAATTCCAAAATCACTTCTTCTGGAGGCGTTTCTGGTTTTGGACTTTGGATTTGGAATTTTGAATTCTCTTGCTCTTTGTCTCCTTGTCTTTTTGTTCCCTTGTCTGCTTGTGCTTTTGTCTCCTCTTGAGTGACAACTATTATTTTAGTGCGACGTTCATCACCATACTTGCGCTTTTGGGTACGCAAGTCTTTTTTTAAGGCTTTTAGTAATTCCTTTCTGTCACTTAGTAAGCGTCTCAAAGTAGCAATTTGCTCCTGCAATTGCTCATACTCTTGCTGTAAATTTTGCTGTTCCAAACTTGTGAGACGTCGTAGTGGCATCGCTAGAATTGCATCTGCTTGTACTTCGCTCAAATCCAAACGACTTTGCAAGTTAATTTTTGCTGTACTGCCATCACTAGCTCGCCGCAAAATTTCAATCACCTCATCAATGCAAGACAAAGCTTTCAATAAACCTTCCACTAAGTGCAAACGATTTTCTGCCTTACCCAACTCATAAGAATAGCGGCGTGAAAGCGTCTGTTCTCGGAAATTTAAGAACTCTTGCAACAATTGGCGTAGAGTCAACTGAACTGGTAGTCCATTCACCAACGCCAAGAGAATTGCCCCAAAATTCGTCTGTAAAGCAGTTTGGTGATAGAGTTGCTGGAGAATATCTTGAGGGTTAGCATCGCGTTTTAGTTCTATGACTACACGCATCCCCTGGCGATCGCTCTCATCGCGAATATCAGCAATTCCTTGCAAGCGACTTTGATTCACCAAATCTGCTACTTTCTCAATCCAGCCAGCCTTATTCACTTGAAAAGGTAATTCTGTGACTATAATTGCCGTCCGTCGCTTGCTACCTCTGCCACCCAAAACTTCCTCGACTTGGGCGACTCCGCGCAGGACAATACTGCCTTTTCCTGTTGTGTAAGCCTCACGAATTCCAGCATCACCGACAATCTCACCACCTGTAGGAAAATCAGGCCCTGGAATTAACTTCATTAACTTTTCATCTGGCAAGTCGGGTTGATCTATTAAAGCAATTAACCCATCTACAACTTCGCCAAGATTATGGGGTGGAATATTTGTCGCCATACCCACAGCAATACCGGCACAACCATTTAGCAACAAAAATGGTAGCTGTGCTGGCAATACAGTGGGCTCTTGCTGGGAATTATCGAAGTTGCCGATAAATTCCACCGTTTCTTCACCGATTTCTGCCAGCATTCCCTCGTGAGTAATCGGTGCGAGGCGCGTTTCTGTGTAACGCATTGCCGCTGGTGGATCATTATCCACACTACCGAAATTGCCATGTCCTGCCAGTAAGGGATAACGGCTAGAAAATTCTTGCACTAGCCTCACCAAAGCATCGTAAACTGCTTGGTCACCGTGGGGGTGATATTTACCCAGCACGTCTCCCACAACACGGGCGCATTTTCGATAAGGGCGATCAGGTGTAAGTCCTAGCTCGTGCATAGCGTATAAAATTCGCCGATGCACAGGCTTTAAACCATCACGCACATCAGGTAACGCCCGCCCGACAATTACACTCATGGCATATTCAAGGTAAGACCGTTGCATCTCAGTATGCAAGGCTGTGGAGATGACCTGTCCCGTAGAGAGAAGGTTTAACTGTTTTGCCATGAGTTTTTCCCTAAATTTTCACTACACAAAATTTGCCGTTACTGAACACTACAGCAACCACAGCATAGCGGATGAAATGCCTCTCCTTACAAAATCTTGATAGTCATAGGATAAGAAGCAGTAGTATTATCCTTGATGTCGGGGATACACATTGATTGTCTAAAAGGAGGCATATAACTGTATTGGATTAGATCAGGTGGTTATCCCCCTCACCCCTATAAGTCAAATTCTCATGAAAACTGTTTTGATTGTCGAAGACGACTTGATTAATGCTCGCGTTTTTTCCAAAATTTTGACCAAACGTGGTGGTCTGGAAGTAAAACACACCGAAAATGTAGAAGAGGTAATGAGAATTGCCCAAGCGGGGGAAGCAGACATTATTTTAATGGATGTTTCTCTGTCAAGAAGTGTTTTTCAAGGTAAGTCAGTTGACGGTATCAAAATTACACAAATGTTGAAATCTGATCCTCAAACTGCCTCCTTGCCAATTATTCTCGTAACTGCACACGCAATGGAGGGCGATCGCGAGAATTTTTTAAAACAAAGTGGCGCTGATGGCTACATCTCCAAACCTGTGATTGACCATCAACAGTTTGTTGAACAGATCGTGGCATTGCTACCTAAAGACTAACAGAAATAATTCAGAACCCAAACCAGATGTAGTTGCCCACCTGAACGATGGGCTATCTATTCTGGTCTAAATAATATATATGTACTACTAGATAGCATATTTGAGCAAGTGGCAAATTAGGGGCTAGGGGCTAGGGACTAGGAATAAAGAAATCTTAATACCTAGTACCCAATCCCCGATGCCAAATACCCAATTACTGAGCAGGTTGTGGGGCAGTGGGGGCAGATTGATTTGCTCCTCTTTGCTGTAGGGCTGCTTGAATGCGAGGTAATTGGAGGAATTTCTGGGTATCAGATAGCAAGCGTTGCCCCCAAAGATTTTGTTTGAGAAAATCTAAATCACCATAGCGATCATCAATGCGAAGTGCTGTTTCACCCATTGCCAGCCCTTGTTTTTGATCGCCTTGAGTGTAAAGTGCTACTGCTAGAGCCAACAAAGGTTCTGCCGCTTGCTTGTCAATAGCGAGTGCAGCTTGCCATTGTTTAATTGCTCCTTGGACATCGCCTTGCTCGTACTTGATTAAACCAATGTTGTTAATGGCAGGCCAGAATTTTTTATCTTGGGAAACAGCTTTGTTGTATTGGGCGATCGCATCTGGTAATCGACCCAACATATAGTAAGCATTACCCAAATCAAACAATCCCTCTGGATCATTAGGTTTTAACTTTAAACCTTCTTGGAAATAATTAGCAGCGATTGGGTACTTTTGCTGCTGAAAGTGAGCCGAACCCAAAGCGAAAAGAACATCGCCATTTTTGGGATTGAGAGATTGTGCTTTTTTAAGGGCGGCGATCGCATCATCTACCTTTTTGGTTTGTAAATATAAGCCGCCTAAGAGAAACCAGACTTTATCACTCTTGGGAGCTAGTTGAACTGCCAGCCGCGCTCTCGGCATTGCCATTTCATACTGTTGAAACTGTGCCAGTTGAGCTGCCTCCTGTGCTAGACTCAGTCCCTGTTGCTCCAACTTGGCTGTGTCTAGTTGCAACGTATGAGGTATTAATGCCTGTGCATGAGTAGCTTTCGGGATACTCCACAAACTACAGACAACAACAAGAGAAATCAAACCAATTCGTTTAGGCACACTATCGCCTCTCTACCACAAATTCAATAATCTTCCAGCTAGCTTAAACGATCTGCGCTCTAGTGGGAAAGGAAATAATTGTGCAATTGACAACCAAAGTCACCCGTTTAGGTGAAGCAAATTACTAGTTGGAAAGGCTACTATGAAAAAAAATTAAGAAAATATAAGTTAACTATTTATAATCTTTCCCCTAGCAAGATTGAACTCACATAACTAAATAAAGTTCCACAAATAAGCTAAGTATTCTTGGCTATGCGCAAATATTTGCAAACAATTTTTATTTTTCTCCCCTATTTCAACCTTACTATCCCTAACGAAAAATTTTTGACAGGCTGCTGTTATGACTGCGTATTTAGAAATTCCCCTAATTGGTAAAATTAAGCATCCCTCTCGGTGGCTAATTGGGCTAGTGGCAGCCAGTGTCTTAGTTACTGGTACAGCTACAACCTATACACTTGTAAATCGGGATGCAAGTGAAGAAGACATTGCGGCACTTACTGTACCTGTACAAGCAAACAACATCACGTTGCGAATAACTGCCAGTGGTAGAGTAGTACCAGTTCAAAGTGTGAATATTAGTCCTAAGCAGCCTGGAATTGTTGCCTCCTTAAGAGTTGAACAAGGCGATCGCGTCCAACAAGGACAAGTTATTGCTGTGATGGATAGTGCAGAGATTCAGGCACAAATCCTCCAATACCGCGCCAACCTAGAGCAAGCTCAAGCGCAACTTGCTGAAGCTCAAGCTGGCAGTCGTCCCCAAGAAATTGCCCAAGCCAGAGCGCGACTGGCTCAAGCCCAGGCACAACTCGCTGAAGCACGGGCAGGAAGTCGTCAAGAAGAAATTGCTAAAGCCGAGGCTCAGGTAAATCAATATCAGGCACAATTGCAACAAGCCACATCTCGCTTAGAATTGGCAACTCAACGAGTGCAGCGCAGACAATATCCGGCATCTCAAGGTGCGGTATCTCGCGATTATCTTGATGAAGCTCTAACGGAAGAACGTAACGCCAAAGACAACCTTCAACAAGTTCAAGCCAGCCTGCAAGCTGCAAAACAAGAACTAGCAAGATTGCGTAATGGTTTGCGTCCAGAAGAAATCGCTCAACGTGAAGCAGCTGTTGCAGAGGCAGAGGCAGCACTGCGACTTCTAGAAAATGGCACCCGTTCTGAAGTAGTTGCTCAACGTCGAGCTGCTGTAGCTGCGGCACAGGCACAGTTAAAAGCCACCCAGGTGAGGTTGGAAGATACATTGATTCGCGCTCCCTTTACCGGAATTGTGACGCAAAAATATGCCAACGATGGCGCGTATGTAGCACCTACAACTTCAGCTTCTTCGAGCGCCTCTGCTACTTCTAGTTCGATTGTTGCCTTAGCAAAAGGTTTAGAAGTACTAGCTCAAGTCCCAGAAGCTGATATTGGCAGAATCAAAGTGGGACAACCAGTAGAAATTACTACAGATGCCTATCCCGATCGCGTCTTTAAAGGGCGTGTGCGCCTGATTGCCCCTGAAGCCGTCAAGGAAGAAGGTGTGACTTTATTTCAGGTACGGATAGCTATAGATACAGGCGAGCAAGAACTGCGTTCGGGGTTAAATTTAGATTTGACGTTTTTGGGCGATCAGGTAAATGATGCTTTATTAGTACCGACTGTAGCGATTGTGACTGAAAAAGGAAATACTGGAGTTTTGGTACCGGATGCCAAAAATCAACCCCAGTTTCGCTCGGTGGTGGTAGGAGCGCAAATTAAAGACCAAACTCAAATTTTAGAAGGAGTAAACGCAGGCGATCGCATATTCCTCAATCCACCTCCAAACTACAAGCGAGAACAAGCACAATCACAAACATGAACTTACTAGAAAGTCTGCAAATGGCAGGTAAAACCCTGCTGTCAAATAAGTTACGAAGCTCCCTGACGATGCTGGGTATTGTCATTGGTAATGCCTCAGTAATTGCCATGATCGGTGTTGGCGAAGCAGGGCAAAAGTTTGTTAATAAACAGTTGGAATCTTTAGGGCCAAATGTCCTATTTATTATTCCAGGTAATCAGGAAACTCAACGTATTACCAGAGATGTACCAAAAAATTTAGTATTAGCAGATGCTGAGGCAATTGCTACTCAAGTACCAACGGTGGTGGGAGTTGCCCCAGAGTTGAACACAAGACAGGTAGTCACATATCGTAACCGTAATACCAATGTCAGCATCATTGGTACAACCCCTAGTTTCCCAATGGTAAGGGAATTTGAAACTGGGAAAGGGCGGTTTTTCACAGATATAGACATAAAGCGCAACAATCAAGTTACCGTGTTAGGTGCAGACTTGGCACAGAGACTGTTTGGTACTCAAAATCCGGTAGGAGAGCAGTTGCGGATTAAAAATAGTAGCTTTCAAGTTATTGGTGTACTAGAAGCGAAAGGCTCTAGTTTGGGTGCTAATTATGATGAAGCAGCATTAATCCCGATCACAACATCAGCCAACCGACTTGTAGGGCGCAATTCTCCCTATGGTATTGCCCTAGATTACATCGTTGCTTCCGCACGTGATTCTAATAGTGTAGATGCAGCAGAGTTCCAAATAACCAATTTACTGCGCTTGCGACATAAAATCACAGGTGAAGACGACTTTAGCATCCGTTCTCAAAAAGATGCCTTGCAAACTGTCGGACAAATTACTGGTGCTTTGACAATTATGTTGGCGGCGATCGCTGCTATTTCTTTGATTGTCGGTGGCATTGGCATTATGAATATCATGCTTGTCTCTGTTACCGAACGCACTCAAGAAATTGGATTACGTAAGGCAATAGGTGCAACCGAGCAAGATATCCTGGTTCAATTCATGATTGAAGCTATCATTCTCTCTGCTGCGGGTGGCTTAGTTGGTACGGTGATTGGCGTGGGTGGTATTTTGTTGGTAGGAGCCTTAACACCATTAGAGGCGGGCATTTCTGTAATGGCAATTACTCTGACAGTTGGTGTTTCTGGCGCTATTGGTTTATTCTTTGGCGTTGTTCCTGCTCGTCGCGCTGCCAAACTCGATCCGATTGTAGCTCTTAGAAGTGCATAATTTTGTGAAAGGTTTGTAGTAAGCGCTTTAGCGCTGAAGCCTCACTAAGGAGCATCGGCACGTTTCGTTATAACATCGGCATGTTTCTTTATTGATATATGTCTTGAAAGTGGGGTGTCGAAGAGTGAATTAAACAATAGTCTTGAATGCAAGCGATGCTCCCAAGGAGCCGCTACGCGATCGCATTTTGCATTCAAGTAAAAACAGGGGGTGCTCCGAGGGAGCCGCTACGCGAACGCATTGGATGTTGAGTTTGAATAGGGCGATCGTCTCTGTAACATGAGCATCCAACCTCAGTAGTTCACTTTTCAAGCTTTGAGCTTCAGTATCCAAGTTCAGAACATAAAATTTTTCACTTGAAACAAGAACTTTCTCACTTGGAACAAGAAACTTTGAGTTCAAAGCTTCAATGTTCGAGTTTAGAGCTTCATCATTGAAGCTAAGAACTAGAAACTTATATTAAAAATTTGTTTACTCTTGTCCTATCCAAAGAATAGCTAAATGACAAATAAAAAATCATCAATCATTCGCCTAGAAAATATCTTCAAAATTTACGGCAGTGGTGAAACAGAAGTAAAAGCACTCAACGATGTCAGCCTCGTTATCAACCAGGGTGAATATTGCTCGATTATGGGAGCATCTGGTTCTGGTAAATCTACAGCCATGAATATCATTGGCTGTTTGGATCGCCCCACATCAGGACATTATTACCTGGATAGCGTTGATGTGGCAAAAATGGACGATACCGAATTG
Source organism: Chlorogloeopsis sp. ULAP02 (assembly GCF_038404745.2). Classification (NCBI taxonomy): domain Bacteria; kingdom Bacillati; phylum Cyanobacteriota; class Cyanophyceae; order Nostocales; family Chlorogloeopsidaceae; genus Chlorogloeopsis; species Chlorogloeopsis sp. ULAP02. Next base: position 46,782 of record NZ_JAYKTT020000087.1, read on the forward strand.
GCTCACATCCGCAACAAAAAAATCGGATTTGTTTTTCAGCAATTCCACCTTTTGCCGCAACTTACAGCCCTAGAAAATGTGATGTTGCCAATGGTATATGCTAGTGTCAAAGCTTCAGAAAGAAACGATCGCGCAACTGAAGCACTAAGGCGAGTGGGCTTAGAAAAACGCCTCCACAACAAACCCACTCAACTTTCTGGTGGACAACAACAAAGAGTAGCGATCGCCCGTGCCATTGTCAACCGTCCTGTATTACTCTTAGCGGATGAGCCTACAGGTGCTCTTGATTCGCGTACTACCCAAGAAGTATTAAATATCTTTGGCGAATTAAATGCTACTGGTATCACAGTGGTAATGGTAACTCACGAGCCAGATGTTGCCCGCCAAACTCAACGTATTATCTGGTTTCGCGATGGTGAAGTTATACACTCTCACTTGACTCCGGCTGACTTGAGTCAGATGGCAGCATCCTAAGTTTGATATACTACAATTTTTGTAGTATTTTGTGTTACAATATTAGGTGTTGCTATTTTTGTGCGTATGCTAACTTACAAACGCAATCTCGAAAATGTTGACTGGGAAGAGATGAAAGCAACTCTCAGTCAAGATAATTTCGATAATGGCAGAAGTCCTAAACAACTGCAGGAATCCTTTGCTAACAGTTATCGGACTTGTATAGCTTATGCAGGCGATCGCATTGTTGGAACTGCCCGCGTCTTATCTGATGGTGTTTGTAATGGTTATATAGTCGATGTATGGACATTTACACCTTATCGCCATCAAGGAATTGCCAGCACAATGATGGAAATTCTATTAGCAGAATTACCAGGGCAGCATATCTGTTTATTTACGGATGATGCTATTAACTTTTACAAAAAAATTGGCTTTTCAGAAAAAGAAACCTGTCTGCAAATGGTAGTTGGTAAATGGTTGAATAAGTAGTTGAACAACATTAAATTCACTTATGGAAACAGGCACTCTTGCAATAAGCAATAGAGAAACAATATGTATAATTAATTCTGTTTGAGTACTTAATAAAATCAATAAATAAAACAAGAACCGAATTTGTCAGAGGAGTTACATGGCAGTATCCTCACTTTTATGTAGTAGTTAGCGATCGGTGTTAAAAAACTATCTACTAACTACTGTACGGGCGGGTTTTATTAGTAATCTCTCAAGCTCACGAAATATCTAAAATAAACCCGCCCCTACTAACTACTATCTTAAAGACTTGATGTTTTACCAGTTTCTGCTTGCGTTTCAATTGGCTTAACATCACTGTATCCCATTTGACCTACAACTGTCCGCAATACAGACATTTGCTCTTCAAAATCCATTTTTTCTATTTGCGAAAGAAGATTATTAATTGCATCAGAAGCGTTGTAATCATCTGGCATATCAACTACATCATCTCCCATAGCTTCCGCCCAAGCATACCAAATAAATAGCTGGTTGTTTTCCTTGAGAGCACCATAGGCACGAGAATGTTCTGTATTTTCACAGTTCACAATTTCTCGCATAATTTGTAATTGCTGTTCATCAGATAATTTGTAATAGTCGGCAAGTAATGTTGGTGCTAATTCTGGTTCTGCCGCAGACGGAGCAGCAGGAGTGATAGAGTCTCCCATTTTTTCATAAACAAAATATAACCAAGCTAGTTTGGCATCAGTATCCAATGTGTTAAAAGATTCTACGGCTTTTTGAGTTTCTTCGCTTAGGGCTTGAGGCGCAGACTTATTGTAACCTGTAGTCATAAATTTTTTTCCTGAGTAATTTTACAGTCCCCATTAAGGCGTAACAAAGTTGAAGAAGATGAATCGCCCTCCCCTAGAAAGAGGTTTGCAAATTTAATCTTGGTGCTTTTATCTATCCGTTAATAGAGGTGAAGAATCTATCTAGGGGTATCAAGGATGTATAGGTTCACTTTGATAGAATCTCGGCAGTGATAGAAAAATTACTAGAGAGGTTTATTATGCCAGAAGAAATTAAGCCTAATGTTTCTCAAGCATCTACTGAAGATGCTAAATTAGCTGCCGAAAATATAGCTAGTGGTGAAGAGAAAGCTCCAAAAGTTGACATGGAAGCAGATTACCAAGCTGCACAACAATTTAGTGTTAGTGAAATTGATCGCACAGGCGAAGGTGCAAAAGCAGCCGAAGCAGCAACTGCGCCTGAATATCAAATGCCTGAAGCGCAAGAGACGAAAACAGAAGCACAACCAACCGGCGATCCCGATGATTATCAAGAAATGGCTAAGGAGGTTGGCGGTTCAAGAGATCAAGGTGTAACTAAAGTTGATGATGACTTATTAAAACAAGCTTTAGACAAAGGACAACCTAAGTAAGTTGGGAAAATAATTGAGAAGAACTCAGAATGCAGAACTCAGAATATTCTGGCTTCTGACTTCTGACTTCTCTTGTCTGAGTTCTTTTTCCGGATTGTTTTAGTAGAGAAGCTGTGTATAGCGCTTGCCTAATTCTGTTAACCTAACTAGAAGCAATTAACAACTATTAATCACTTCTAGCAGTTCACTGGGATGATGAATTAAAAAATAGGGGTTCTGCTTGGCTAATACTTCTGGCGAATTAAATCCCCAAGTTACTGCAATAACCTTGATATTGGCTTTTTTTGATGCTTCTATATCTCTGGTTTCATCTCCTACGTAAATAACTTCTTCGGATTTTATTTGTTTTTGTCTAAGAAGATTATTAATAATAGTTGTTTTACCAAAAATAGTTACTCCTGAATAAATAAATTCAAATAGCTCTTCTAAATCATTTATTTTTAGAAAATCTGTCACATTATCTTTGGAATTAGATGTGATAATCCCTAAACGATGACCTTCAGTTTTAAGTGCTGTCAATGCATCTTTGATTCCCGGAATTGGTTTCAATTCCGGTATTTTATTTTTTAATTCTCCTTTGACTCTTTTAACTAGAAAAGGTATTTTAAAAAGAGAAATACCTGAATAACTTATAATTTCTCTAGAAGTTAAGTTTCTCAACAGAGCTAGTTCTTCTGGAGTGATTTGTACATAGCCAAACTCTTTGGCTAAACGGTTCGCAATATTTACAAGCGCATCTACTGTGTCAGCAATCGTACCATCAAAATCAAAAATAATTACTTTTTGGATCATTCTTGTACTAAGTAGAATGCGTCTAGATTAGCGCGGGCATTCCGTCGTAACATTTCTGGCTTAATTCGCCGCAACGCTGATGCCGGAAATCTTTTATCCCACTCCCGATCTGAGATTTGCGCTAATTCTACCAGCTTAGGCGCAATATTCCCAGGATACGGTTGAAATTCTGTCACATCAGTTATGCGCGCAAAACGCTGATTCCAAGGACAAACGTCTTGGCAGATATCGCAACCAGCAACCCAGCCTTGCAAGTAAGGCGTTACTGTTTCTGGCAATTTTTCCTGTCGATTTTCAATCGTGTGATAGGCAATGCAGCGATTTGCATCAACAACAAACGGCTGGGTAATCGCACCTGTAGGACAAGCTTGCATACAACGAGTACAGGTACCACAATGTTCTGTATGAGGAGTATCTGGGTTTAATTCTAAATTTGTCAAAATCTCTCCCAAAAATACCCAAGAGCCAAATTCCCGCGTAATCACATTACCATTTTTAGCAATCCAACCAATACCCGCTCGTTGCGCCCATACTTTATCTTGGATCGGCCCTGTATCTGCATAATAACGAGCTTGAATGTCTCCACTTAGTCCTTGCAACCAACAAGAGAACGCTTTTAGTTTTTTGTGCATAACTTTGTGATAATCTCGCCCCCAGGCATAACGGGAAATTTTGCCATACTCCTTGCCTTCCGGACGTTGATGAGATGTGTAGTAGTTGAGAGCAACACAGATTAGCGATCGCGCTTCACTCATTACCAACTTAATATCTTGACGCTTAGGGGAAGCCATCCACTCCATGTCAGCGTGATAACCCAGCGCTATCCATGCTTGCAACCGTTGCTTTTCTGTATTTTCTACTTCACCTATAGCAGCTATTCCTACCTTATGAAATCCCAGTTCTAAGGCTTTTTGTTTGACCTCATTGCTGCTTGTTCCCAAAAATTGATTCATTTATCTTATAAAAGTTTGCCAGAAAAGCGGCACCTAAATTATATACTATTCTCTCAATGCATACATTTGCTCTTTTTTGGCTATTGTATTTGTAAAATTTATTTGCAATTTGTAAAGAAGTAATGCAAGATTGAATCGGGAGTAAAAAATATCCTCTCAGTAACTCCCAGCGTACTGAACTAGATCGACTGTGGAGACAAAATTATGACATTCGCCGCTGATTCAACTCAAAGTTTTTTCTCTAGTGCTTTCAGCACCCAAAGTGACGCTGTTGCAGCCACTATAGCTGTATTTACCAGCTTGAGCGTAGACGATCAACTGGCTGTACTTTGGTATGCCTACACCGAAATGGGACGTTCGATTACACCCGCTGCCACAGGTGCTGCCCGTTTACAGTTAGCCGAAGGTTTATTAAATCAAATTAAGCAAATGTCTCATGCAGAGCAGTTACAAGTAATGCGCGACTTGGCTGCCAAGAAAAATACACAGTTTTCCCGTTCCTATGGTGTTTTGAGTGCTAACACCAAGTTGGCTTTCTGGTATGAATTATCCGAGCTGATGGTTAAGGGTTTTGTTGTACCCATGCCACCAAACTATCAACTCTCTCGTGATGGTGTACAGGTATTGGAAACACTCAAGCAACTAGATTTCGGTCAACAAATAACCGTTCTTCGTAAGGTTGTTACCGATATGGGTGTTGATCCACTAGCTGACTAATCAGTTTGTAAAACTCCCCTTATTTCCAACACAAATTGCTCTTTATATTTTCCTATTTCCTGGAAAGAATATAAGGAGCATTTTTTATCTCACGCAGAGGAGCGGAGGGGCAGAGGAAATGGGGAGAACTACTAACCACTTATTGTACAGACGGGATTAATCGCGTCTGTACCCACTAACCACTGTACGGGCGGGTTTAGAAGACAAATTCTCAGTTTGAACGGCAAGATTATCAGCAAAACCCTCCCCTACCAACCAACAAAAAATACATCTTCAGCAGCAAGCTTTAAATCGACTGTTACCTGTAAGTTGATGTAAATATAATATTCTGGAGTTATATTATGCTTTCATCGCAATCGTCAAAATCTGTAGATGATTTAGGAGATTTCACGATTGAGGGGATTAACGAACCAACCGTACTGCAATATTTTCAATCCTTAAATGCAGGGGAATTTGATGCAACTGCTGCTTTATTTGCAGAAGATGGTACTATGCATCCACCTTTTGAATCTGGAATTATTGGACAAGATGTGATCGCTACTTACCTCAAGCAAGAAGCACAAGATATTAAAGCTTATCCCCGCCAAGGAATAGTCGAAACTCTGGAAAATGGGGAAAATGGACAGATACAAATTCAAGTAACAGGCAAAGCGCAAACTTCTTGGTGTGGTGTCAACGTTTTATGGCAGTTTATCCTCAACCAACAAAAGCAAATTCTTTACATCAAAATTAAACTTCTAGCCTCTCCACGCGAGTTACTAAATTTACGGCGATAAAAAATAAATTAGTAGTTAAATGAATTAACTACTAACCACTAACCAATAATTATTAGCCACTAGCCACTAACCACTAACAATTCTTAACTCTTACTAGCTGCCACTTGCTGAAAGGATTGCATTAGTAATCTCCGTCCTAACTCAATGTCTTTAGGAGCACACTGCCAATCAGGATGCGCAGTCATTAAAAGACTGTTTAGAGTTTCTTGATCGAACAAATGCCAGACAGGGGCATTATTAATTTCAGATTCTATAGCGTAGCAATTAGAAGCAATACAGCGAATTATGCAAGTTTTATTAATTCTAGCCAAGGTCATTTGCTCTCCTGGCTGTAACGAGCGAAATTGCTGGATAATTTGCTTCAATTCATTTTTGGAAGAAACCGTTAACCCAGGAAGCGATACTGTTAGATTTTTGTCTCCATTTACCGTAATCCAATACTGACGATTAGGATCTATTCCTTCTAGCCAAGGTAGTTCATCATCAAGGCGATAGCGTGGTGACAAACAAAAGAAGGCTTCCATAAGCAATAATTAAACTTATTATTTAATACTTAAGTGACATCAATGCTGGACACTTTTTACAGTGTTCACTGTCGTAATTATGACAACTAACACCATTAAGACAAGTTAAATTTTTTGATTCACTGCTAATGCCTTAACTAATGTCTTATGACTGGAAAGCAAGCTCCTATATAAGCTGTTTTGTTTTAGGAGTTGTGCTTCAGCAAAATTGGCAAGAGCTAATCACTGTATTTAATATGTGATAACTCTCAACTATAAATCAAATAAATTTAGCAAATGTTATTATTTTGCTTAACAGTTCTTCATAAGACTAAGAATTTTAAGCTCTAACTAAGTTTAAAAGATGAAATTTAAAGTGTTAGTTTATACTAACTGTAGTTAACTTTTATTTTTAAACATCTAGGTATATTCTTATATATAAATATAGAGGAGAGCTTTAATTCTTGATCAGTACTTAACCCAATATTATTATCAGTAACATATAACACATTAAGCCTGGAATCTTAATCCCAGGCTTACACTAACTAGTGATGATTCGCAAAGTTACATCTTACCTTTCTGCATTACTTCTTGAAGATGGTGGCGAATTTCCTGTGCTTGCTCAATATCAGACTGACGCAATTTTTGGAACAACTCTACACAAGGCTGAGAGCCAGCTTCCTGCGCATCTTGGATATAGTTATCGTAAGCTTTAATTGCTTCGCCTTTATTTTGCAACACGGTGAGAAAGTCATACTCTAGGTTGCTAATAGGATTTTGAGACTGTTTATCCGCAGTTTGAGTCATAGATTCTACCCTCTTTTAAGTTTTCTACTTCTCTTCTACCTTTCCTCAAACAGGCATTCATCTGTCGAAAAGCGTATGCAAGAATACAACTAAAGTGTAGGCATGAAAAAATCATGCTGAGTCTTGATGCGCTAATTTGTAGCGTGAAGGTAATATTTTGTCTATCTTCAGGTATTCAACCAAACTCTTCAGACTGACGAGAATGCTCCAATTCAAAATCTTTTTGCTTTTGGTTTTCTTCAAGATAGACAATCGGGCAAAATTTGGTGTTCGCGCTCATGCAATCCATATGTGGTGTTTTAGCACATACAATTAATAACGCACCCAAAATAAATAATAAGCCGCAAATTGATGCAGCCTTAATCCAAGAAATTTCTAATGCTCCGTGAACAACCACCTCTCGGAGCACGGATACAATTGTTATCTCAACGGCTACGCCTACAGCAATGCTGTGTTCCTGTAAGTAAACCATTAACAATCGAAAAAGCTCAACCAAAATCAAGATGAACAGGATTTTGGCAGTCACAAGTTTATAGTCAAATTGTTGTGTAAGGGCAATAAATATTCCCCACAACTGCATAAACATAAGAGCAAATAAACTAAAACAGAGGACAATCACGATTAAATCTTGGAAAGCCTCCATGTTGCGGACAAGCCAATGTCGGTTCAGCCAGCGATCGCATAACAAAAATTGGCTTTTAGAACGCTTTCTCATGAATTTTCCATTGGTACTGGGACAATTTCTGAACACACCAGCGAGTTTACCCAACACCTTCTATTTTGATTGATTCTGAAATATTGTGCCTCAGCGAGGCTGGTTATTCATATTTTGTATCTGTTGTAATAATTGCTCAGTTTTGCTTACCCATTCAAGATGATTCTGAGTTTTGTATAAATCTCTAGCAGACTGTAAAACTTTTGTTGCGTCTGCATATTGTCTTAATTGTATAAAAACTAACCCTGCACCATAATAGGCGTTGGGATAACTAGAATTTGCTTGAGCTGATTTTCTGAAGGCTTCTAATGCATCTTGCAATTTACCTTGGTTATATAAAACTGAGCCAAGACTGTAATGAGCTTCTGGATATTTGGGATTAATTTTTACTGCTTTTTGAAAGGCATCTTTAGCTTGATTAATTTTGCCTTGCTGAAGGTAACACATTCCCAGATGATAGGCTGGCTCAGGTGCATTTTTGCTATATTCAATTGCTTTTTTAAAGGATGCGATCGCTTTTTCCCAATCTCTTTGCTCTTGTCTTACCAAACCCAAGTTGTAATGAGCAACTCCAAGTTGGGGATCGATTTCTAAAGCTCTTTGCAAGTAATCATTTGCTTGCTGGAGATTTCTTCCTTCTAACAGTGCTCCTCCTAAATTCGCGTAGGCAAGAGCAAACTTAGGATCGGCTTGAGTAGCTCGATAAAATGCATCTGCGGCTGGTTGTAATTGTCCTGATTGTCGCAGTGCTAATCCCAAATTATAGTGAGCTGGGGCAAGAGTGGGATCTAACTGGGCTGCTTTTGAGAAAGCCGCGATCGCATCTTCTACTTTCCCACTTTGAACAGACTGCAATCCTTGGTTTAAATAGTCTACAGCGTTTTTAGAATTATTCTGGGCCAACAACGGGCGATGTGGAGCAGGGGAAGAAGCGAAAGATGAAGATGAATAGAAAAGACTGCTGATTTGAAAATAAGGCAGAAAGCAGAGGGCAGAGGGCAGAAGGCAGTAGACGCGTAGTGGCTTCCGTAGGTAGGTAAAGAAAGTTTTTTTCATCCGTTCTGATGTACGCAGTTCAGCAAGGGCTACTTACTAATATCAAACTTAACAGTTCAAAAATACGATATTTTTAATCGAGCATCTTAATTTGAATAGTCAAACTGAACTGTAATGAATGCAAACAACACTTGTTTATTTTCCTTCTATCTTTTCCTTAAGAGCAACCCCAGTGTTGCCAATCACAACTCGCTACGCATGAGTCAAATCCTCTTTCTTTCTGCCTCTCCGAAGCTTTGAACGGAGGTTTCCTCCGCACCCTTACGGGAAGACGCCTCCGGCGTCTACAAACTTCTCTCTGCCTTCTGCCTTGTTTCTTGATAGTGATGCTTGCATAGATTTATTGTTTCGCAACAGTTTAGATTACAATTTATTTACAAATATTTGAGTTTAGTTAAAATCTATTCATTAAACTTAAATCTCTTCTATAAAAATTTGTAAAAATTTAATTTTATCGAGTTTAATCTTACAACAATATACGATTTTTTGCGGCTTGGTTAAAGGCGAGTTAATGTCAAATTAAAGACGGGATAATTCGTTAAATAACCGTTTTGATCCCTGCATCAATTAAGGATAACGCGGCTAGATGTGGCTAACCGCAAGGGAGGTTTTATGAACGAAAAAGTAAATTCGGGTTCGCGAAATGTTGCAATTGTCGGCCCATATTTAAGTGGGAAAACGACTTTACTAGAAAGTTTGTTATTTGTAACAGGAGCTATTTCCCGCAAGGGCAGTGTCAAAGATGCTAACACCGTAGGAGATAGTGCTCAAGAAGCACGCGATCGCCAAATGAGTGTGGAAGTTAGCGCTGCTAGCACCGAGTATAACGGCACTCGCTTCACCTTTATTGACTGTCCCGGAAGTGTAGAATTTGCTCAAGAAACTTACAACGCCCTGATAGGAGTCGATGCGGCAATTGTTGTTTGCGAACCCATCAACGATCGCGTCCTCACCCTTGCCCCCCTATTTAAATTCCTCGACGATTGGGAAATTCCCCACCTCGTCTTTGTCAACAAAATGGATCGGGCAAACATCCATGTCCTAGAAACACTACATGCCCTCAAAGCTGTTTCTAGCCGTCCTTTAGTAGCGCACCAATACCCAATCATGGGAGGGGAGCAGCTAATTGGCTTTATCGATTTAGTCACTGAGCAGGCCTATCATTATCATTCAGGCGCACCTGCTGATCCTGTACCGTTTCCCGAAGAACTTAAAGAAGAAGAACACACCGCTAGGGCAGAAATGCTCGAAGCTCTAGCCAACTTTGACGATCACTTACTAGAAGAACTTTTAGAAGACATCGAACCGCCCCAAGAGGAAATCCTTAAAGATTTAAAAATGGAATTAGGGGCAGATTTGGTAGTACCAGTATTCTTTGGTGTTGCCGAACAAGATTATGGCGTTAGACCTTTACTAGAAGCCTTATTACGAGAAGCCCCCGAACCAGAAACAACAGCAGAACGTCGTTTAAGTAAAATCAAAGACAATAGCACTTTAGCCCAGGTATTAAAAACTTACTACACACCTCAAGGTGGCAAACTATCTTTGGTGCGTGTTTGGCAGGGTAAATTAACCGATGGCATAGTCCTCAATGGCATTCGTGCTGGCGGTATTTACCGTCTCATGGGGCAACAGTTACAACAAGTAAATCAAGTTGGGGCTGGAGAAATTGTTGCTTTAAGCCGAATGGAAGGCATCAAGACTGGAGATACACTTTCGACAAACTCGCAAGCAGTGCAATTACCCAAAGTCGAACAACTAGAACCAGTTTATGCCCTAGCCATTATTCCCGAAAAACGCAACGATGAAGTGAAGTTGAGTAGTGCCATCACCAAGCTGTTAGAAGAAGATCCATCTTTGGCTTGGGAACAACATGGTGACACTCACGAAGTTATCCTCTGGGGACAAGGCGAGATTCACCTACAAGTGGCACTAGATCGCCTGCGTCGCAAGTATAACTTGCCGATGACGACTCACTTGCCACAAGTACCTTACAAAGAAACAATCCGCAAAGCAACTTCATCGGTTCACGGGCGCTACAAGCACCAAAGTGGCGGACACGGACAGTTTGGCGATGTTTATCTCGACATCAAACCCTTAGGACGCGGCGAAGGTTTTAATTTCAACGAAACCATTGTTGGCGGCGTCGTTCCCAGACAGTACATTCCTGGTGTGGAAACAGGTGTGCGAGAATTTTTAGCACATGGGCCTTTGGGTTTCCCTGTTGTCGATGTGGCGGTAACGCTAACAAATGGTTCCTACCACAGCGTTGATAGTTCTGAACAGGCATTTAAACAAGCTGCTCGCCTGGCAATGCAAACAGGATTGCCTCAGTGTCAACCCACTCTCCTAGAACCAATTATCCGTGTGCAAGTAACAACACCTAGTGAATTTACTTCTAAGGTGATGCAACTTTTAACTGGTAGACGTGGACAAATCTTGGGTTACGAAGCAATCCATGATTGGCAAGGCTGGGATAGCATCACAGGTTACTTGCCCCAAGCAGAGATGCAAAACTTTATCGTAGAGTTGCGATCGCAAACACTCGGCGTCGGTTCTTTCCATTGGGAATTTGATCATCTCCAAGAAGTACCGGACAAACTTGCCGAACGCATCCTTGCCGCTAATAGTGGTAATGGTGGTAACGGCAATAGCAAATAATTTTGGATAAATCCAGAATTCACCAATTTGCAAGTAGGGACACCCACAAGGGGTGTCCTTAATTTGATTTTGGGATATGCAACCCTCGTTACCTTGTTACTAGGTTCAACCTGGTGACGATAACTACAGCCTCTGGTTCTCTCAAAAATTTATCATTAGGACTGACGCAAAATTCCTCTAAAATCCTCTTGACTCCGTGTCCTCTGCGTCTCCTGCGGTTTATTCTTGCATAACTCCCCAATGCGGCTTGGGTGACTCAAGCTAGGTGGGATGCACAGAAGCCCCACACTGAGGACATTTCGGCAATGGGTGAGAGAGCAAATTATACTGTAATGGTTAAGTAATTATTGCGTCTTAACTATACAGGAAATACTTATGAATTTTATATTTTCCCTGCTGACAAGCTTGATTGCAATTCTTGTCTTTCTCAACTCAGGAAAGATATCTAGTGAAAAATCTCGCTGGGCAGTTCGCGGAATTACTATATTAATTGGTGCGCTCGCCATCCTCGCTTCTATTTCCAAAATCTTGGTAATCGTACCACCAGGCAATGTCGGAGTCATTAACTTATTTGGTCGAGTTAGTGATAGTACACTCAGCCCTGGTGTACATTTCGTCACCCCTTTTGCCAATGTCCTCAATTTTTCCACCCGGCTAAAGGATGTCAAGGAAAACGTAAATGCTACATCACAAGAAGGATTGAGCTTAAATATGGATGTTAGCCTTCAGTATAAGCTCGATCCGCAAAAAGCAGCAGCAGTGTATAAAAATATTGGTGTGGATGAGAAAGAACTTGTGATATCTCGATTTCGCTCAACCGTGCGGGCAATTACAGCCAACTACCCAGCAGTCGCTGTTTATTCTACCAAACGCCAAGAAGTAGCCGAGCAACTTGACCAACAACTCACTCAACAGTTACTTCCCTTAGGCTTTGTAGTGGAAGAAGCACTGTTGAGAGATATCAAAATGCCGGATACTCTTCAAGCTGCAATTCAAGAGAGGCTCAAAGCAGAGCAAGAAAGTCAGAGAATGAAATTTGTTTTAGAAACAGAGCGTCAAGAAGCAGAACGCAAGCGCATAGAAGCCAGAGGAATTGCTGACTCTCAAAAAATTATTTCCAGTGGACTTACTAACTCTGTGCTGCAATTGCGAGCAATAGAAGCTACAGAGAAACTAGCCCAATCTTCCAACTCTAAAGTAATTGTTGTCGGTGGCGAAAAAAGTACACTACCGATACTCTTGCAGCAACCGTAATAGCTCGTAAAATGCGTCTTGTAATACCCAAAGATCCCCAACTTTTCTAAAAAGTTGGGGATCTGTGTTTTAGGATTGCTATAGATTGATTTTTTACTCCTACTTTATGGAAATACTACAAACTTGGCATATTGTCAAGCGCATTGCTGGCAATTGCGAAATTATCCCCAGTAACGAAGCCACTGGGGATGAAAACCCAGAGATTATAGAAAAGTGGGGGCCTTTTGATTCCCAAGGGGAAGCGATCACCCGTCGTATTGGACTAATCAGAGGGGGCAAATGCCAACCCATATAGATTAAATAATGAGAAATTCTCCATTTTTAATTCTTGTCTGCCCTGGAACCTTGAGCAGCAATTTCTTTGCTTAATACTTCCACAGCTTTAGCAAATTGGGGATCTGCTAGAGTGCCGAGTTTGTCTCGCTCATTCAGCCACAAATCTTGTCGTTGTTTATCATTCAAGTCTACAGTTATATTTGGGCTAATACCGTGCTTATTAATATCTTTACCACTAGGAGTATGGTACTTAGCAATTGTCACTGCTAATCCCGAACCATCGCCCAGAGGACGCACTGATTGCACTAAGCCTTTACCGAAGGTTTGACTACCCACAACAACAGCACGCTTATTATCTTGTAAAGCACCAGAGAGAATTTCACTAGCACTGGCACTACCCTTATCTACCAATACAACTAGGGGTTTATTTGTCAAAGCGCGTCCATTCGCAACTTCTTTTTCTGTCTCACCCCTGCGGTCAATTGTAGAAACAATCCCACCTTTATCCATCCACATTCTGGCAATTTCTACACTGGAGAACAATAAGCCACCAGGATTACTACGCAAATCTAGAATATATCCAGTTACCTGTTTGTTTTCTAAATTTTTGATTGCGTCTCGCATTTCTTTCGACGCATTAGCGCTGAATTGCTTCAAACGGATGTAGCCAATATTACCTGCTGGAGATTGTTTTTGAGAATATTCCACAGGATGAATTTCAATTCTTGCCCGTGTGATAGTAAATTCTTTTTGCTGATTATTGCGCAGAATTGTTAGTTTGACTTGGGTTCCTGGTTCACCTCGGATTAGGGCTACAGCTGCATTCGTATCCATACCCTCGGTGCTTTTACCGTTAATCATGACGATAATATCTTTTGCCAAAAGACCAGCCTTAAAAGCAGGTGTGTCATCAATTGGGGCAATTACAGTCAGCTTTTTGGTTTTTTCGTCCAAACCTATTTGGATACCAATACCAGTCAATTCACCAGAGGTATCCACTTGCATACTTTTGAACTCTTGTGGATCCATAAACCGAGTATATGGATCTTCTAGCTTCTTAAGCATTTCGCGGATAGACTTATAAGCTTCCTGCTTGCTGGTGTAAGACTTGTTCAAATACTCACTACGTATAGCTTGCCAATCCACCTGATTAAAGGTGCCGTCTACGTATTGGCGGTTGATAATTTGCCAAACTTCATCTACTAATTCTTTGGGACTTTCTTCAAATAAAGCCTGTCCTCGCGAGTGAATACCAAGACTAGTAACTGCGATTGTGGATAAAGTCACAACCGTAGCACCCAAAGTAAGCCCAGTACTTATAGTCTTTCTTGCAATCGCCATGATGAGAGCTGCGCCAGAGGGACGAAAATTGTGTATAGGTATGCTCAATCTAACACAGGCTACCACTGTAGAGACGGAGCAGATTTTGTAATTTCCAAAAAAATGCTTGATGATCCGGAGATTGTGGTATCCGACTATACAAAAATTAGAGATCGGGAACGCTTGTGAAGACACGGAAATCGGGAGACGCGGGGACAAGGAGTTGAGGGAGGTGAGGAAGTAATCAAAGTAAATTCTTCCCCATCTTCCCTATCTCTTTCTCTTCCACTTCCCCCTCCTATTCCTAACCCCTAGTCTCTAATTCTTTAAGGATCAATCCACCGCCCGTCTGCCTTGATTAGGTTAATTAACTCCTCTACACCTTTATCTTCAGGTACTTTTTTAATTTCTTCCCTACCACGATAGAGAGATATATAACCAGGGGTTTTGCCTACATAACCATAGTCAGCATCAGCCATTTCTCCGGGGCCATTCACAATGCAACCCATTACTGCTATGTCCAGTCCGGTTAAATGTTTGGTAGCTTCCCGGACTTTGTGCAGCACTTCTTCTAGGTTAAATAAAGTGCGCCCGCAGGAAGGACACGCAACGTATTCGACCATAGTTTTCCGCAATCCCAAGGCTTGCAGAATACTGTAGCAGACGGGAATTTCTTTTTCTGGAGACTCAGTTAGAGATACTCGAATTGTATCGCCAATTCCATCAGCTAACAAGGTAGCAATACCCGCAGTGGATTTAATTCGTCCATATTCACCATCACCAGCTTCTGTGACACCCAAGTGTAGAGGATAATCCATACCAAATTCGTCCATTCGCTGTGCCATCAAGCGATAGGCAGCTACCATCACTGGTACGCGTGAGGCTTTCATAGAAATTACTATGTTGCGGAAGTCTAAAGATTCACAAATACGAATAAACTCTAGAGCAGATTGCACCATTCCTTCTGGAGTGTCACCGTAGGTGAACAACATCCTTTCGGCAAGGGAACCATGATTAACTCCAATGCGCATGGCTTTACCTTGATCCCGCAAAGATATCACCAAAGGTTCCAGAGTTTCGCGAATTTTCTCCCCGATTTCTTCAAATTCAGCTTGAGTGTATTCGGTTCTGCTAGAGTTGGGTTTTTCAAACACATATAATCCCGGATTAATCCGTACTTTTTCTATATGTTTAGCAACTTCCAAGGCAATTTTCATGCCATTGTGATGCACATCGGCCACAATCGGCACATCTTGATAAGTTCTTATTAATTTTTGTTTAATTTCTGCTAAAGCTTTGGCATGAGCCATGCTGGGTACAGTAACGCGGACAATTTCGCAGCCAATCTCGTGTAGACGACGAATTGCAGCTACCGATCCATCAATATCAAGAGTGTCTTCGTTAATCATTGACTGCACCACTACGGGGTAGCCTCCGCCAATGATTACATTTCCAACTTTGACAGGACGGGTTTTTCGCCGTTTGATTGTTGTATCCAAAGTCGATTGACTAGATACAGGATTTGATGTGAAAGGTGGGGGCAGAGTTTGCATAACCTTTTAGGTAAATTTGCTGTAGCAAAAATATCTGATTTGAAAATGTTCTGTTTCCCAGATTGCCATAGTTAGTGCGCCTTTGGGTAACTCAGTAGCGAAAAAAGAACTAAAGAAATTAAAGAGATATTAATGGGTTTGCTTTGATGGGCAAGATATACATTTTCAATGCTTTTTGTTTAGAGAGCGATCGCTATATTTGTGAGTGAACAATGCTTAGTTATAAATGCTATTCGTGTTGTTAAATTACTTAAATATTTTTAACTACTAGCCAATTATTCAGCAAATCTTCCCTGGAACCAGAAAGATTAATATTGTCACAATATATACCAACGTTTTTTTGAGAAATATCAATGCCTTGGGTATTTAATTTCAAAGCAGTTGTGCAAAATCGTATTAGTAGCTTGATTAGGTTTGCTATCACAGGCTCAGTTGCTTATTCGGCTGCAACATTCTCTAACTGGATAGACTACAAAGGCTATTGGAACGGAACTATATACCGTACCTAACCAGTTGACTTTAATATGCTATCTCACACCTTACCCAGCAATTTTTAAATCTAGCAAACTCATTTTTAAACTGGGTATATGAAATGAAACAATAGCGTTAAAAGCCTTTCCTTCCCCACTCTCTATCTCTACTTTTGCTCTTTCATCGCTGCAAATATCCTTTCGGATCTTTTGCCTTCCAACCCAATGACGAGCTAGAACGCACTTCAAAATGTAGATGAGGTTGGTTGATAGTTGGCTGCCCAGTTGTACCGACAGTTCCCAGCAAATCTCCTTGTTTGACTTGCTGACCAACTTTGGCTTTGATACTGTCAAGTTGGGCGTAACGGCTTTGTAACCCACCGTCATGATTAATAATTACCAGGTTGCCATAAGTTCCTTGCTCACCCGCAAACACCACTGTACCTGGCGCGATCGCACTAACAGTTGTTCCCTTGGCAGCTAACAAATCTATCCCACTGTGAAAAAAAACTTGACCATTTCCATTTCTAGGATGAATTTGCCAACCATAGGGAAAACCTACCTGTGCAACTTCCGGTAACGGATAACCCGCTACTTGAGGAGAATTGGAGGAAGTAGGCGAGACGGGTGTATTAGCACGACTGACAGACTTATTTGGTGTTGGAATAAATGCAAATCGAGAAGGAGCTTTACAGCCATTTAACTCAAATAGTGCATCTGCACGGACTCTGTACACTTCTGCTAATTGTTGCCAGTTGTTTCCCTTCGGCACTTCTACAACTATGCCATCAAGGGGGGGAATAAGAATTTCGCTACCGACAGCAACCCTACTGTTTTTTAACGCCGGGTTCATGGCAAGAATAGTTTCTGGACTCAAATTGTAGCGCTGGGCAATACTCTCCAAGGTATCGCCACGAGACGCCCTATAGCGTTGGAAACGTTCTAGGGCTGGAGTCGGGCAAGTCTTGCTGCCTTGTGCTTGGACGGAGTAAAGGTGGGTAAATTCCAGTCCTAAGGCACTGATCAAGCAGCACAAAACAAGTAGGTGAGCGCGAACATTCATGTATATCTAAAGAGTAAGAGTAATGTTTGGACTTGGGGAACTAGTAATGACAGACAACACGTCTGTGGCTCAGGCGATTTCTCTCTATTCCCTATTTCTGATTTACGATCTCTATCCCAAAGTTCCCATCTCAAATCAAAAATCCAAAATTCTACCGCACTTTATATCAAAATAATCTATCCACTCGCCTTTGGCTTGATTACACTTAGAAATTAGCAACTGCATTGCTGTCCTTGAGTGTGATGATTATGAAGTTATCTCGGAAACAACTGGCAGTGTATTTTTCCTTAGTAGTTAGCGGTGGCGTGTTTGGCGGTAGTGCAGTGTTGTTAGCTAGTACTTATCTCCTGGCAAAAAAGCCTGCTTTTCAGGAGTTAAGAAATGTAACAACAGCTTTACCCTCAAATACCGTAGTGTCCAATTCTATTAAGGGCAGCATTCTCCCTGCTAGTGGAAGTGATAAAGTTAATTTTATTGCTAGCGCAGTTCAAAAAACTGGGCCAGCAGTCGTACGGATTAATGCAACGCGCAAAGTCGCTAATCCGATTTCTGAAGCTTTTAAAAATCCGCTTTTACGTCGATTTTTTGGAGAAAATGAAGAACCTATTCCCCAAGAAAGGATTGAGCGTGGAACAGGCTCTGGATTTCTTTTAAGTGCAAATGGAGAGATTCTTACTAATGCCCATGTGGTGGCAAACACAGATACAGTACAAGTTACCCTCAAAGATGGTCGAACTTTTGAAGGAAGGGTGGTGGGAGTTGACGCAATGACTGATTTGGCAGTTGTCAAAATCCCTGCCAAGAGTTTGCCTACAGTAAAATTAGGCAATTCCCAAAATTTAATACCCGGAGAATGGGCGATCGCAATTGGTAATCCCTTGGGTTTAGATAATACAGTCACTATCGGCATTATCAGCGCTACTGATCGCACTAGCTCTCAAGTAGGTGTGCCAGAGAAGCGAGTCAGCTTCATCCAAACCGATGCCGCGATTAACCCAGGGAATTCTGGCGGCCCCTTGTTAAATGCTGACGGAGAGGTAATTGGTGTCAATACCGCTATCCGTGCTGATGCACAGGGACTAGGTTTTGCCATCCCGATTGAAACTGCTGCCCGCATTGCTCAAGAACTGTTCACTAAAGGGTATGTTAAACACCCCTTTTTAGGAATTGAAATGGTAGATTTGTCTCCCAATAAGAAAAAACAAATTAATCAAGAAAACAACCTCAACATCAAACAAAATACTGGTATTGCTATTAAAGGAGTTCTAGAAAAATCACCGGCACAGCGAGCAGGACTGCGCCCTGGAGATGTAATTTATAAATTTAATGGCAAACCAGTCAAAACTGCTGCCCAAGTACAAAAAATGGTGGAATCCAGCAGTGTAGGAGACATACTCCTCATTGAAGTTGAGCGTGACGGAAAAAATCAAATATTTAAGGTGCAGTCAGGAGCTTATCCTCAAAAATAGTCATTAGTACAAGAAGGCAGGAGGCAGGAGGCAGTAGGCAGCTTTAAGTAGGCTTTCTTGGCTCGATAGTTGTTTCTGCCAGACTGTACTAGTCTATAATTCTGCCTAATCTCTTTTGACCAATGACTTTGGCTATTGGCTATTGGTTAATGATTATTCGCCAAATGATCTAACTGCATCCGTTGTTCCATTTGGCGTAGAAAATACCCTGTCATCATTGCCGATGCAAGTAGCCCAGCGAGATTATCGCGATCTGTTGTAATTTGGACATTGAAATTTTCAGCAGGCAGCATCCCAACCAGCCCTTGGACATTTTGCGAAATAATTTGTTTAATTTCGGGGCTGACGGACTGAGCGACGCTGGCTAAAACTTCTGGAGGCTGATGCTGCAAATATTTGAGTAACTGATTAGGGTTTTCCTCAAAGTTGTCACTCAGATGGTGATGCGGGTGTTGCTCAAAGTTGTCATTCAAAAAATCAGGATCAAACACCATTGGCAATTTAGTTTAGCGGAGTTGCTAATTCTACTCTAAACCATAGTATAAGGTTGAGACATATTTCCTCAGCCATGAATCAACATAGAACCAAAGTAGCAACTGTCATTCAGATTCTGTAGCTGATTCTAATTTAAGTTC
The DNA here is from genome assembly GCF_038404745.2 of Chlorogloeopsis sp. ULAP02. Taxonomy (NCBI): domain Bacteria; kingdom Bacillati; phylum Cyanobacteriota; class Cyanophyceae; order Nostocales; family Chlorogloeopsidaceae; genus Chlorogloeopsis; species Chlorogloeopsis sp. ULAP02. Next base: position 66,146 of record NZ_JAYKTT020000087.1, read on the forward strand.
TAGTTGTCGCTGTTGCTGGCTGCTTGAAAATGGTTGAGGAAGTTGTTCGATTTGGAAATATTGATGAAATTTGGGTGTCACCTGTAGCGAATAAGAACGAGAATCACTATTTCGACGTTTTTTAACAAAACCAAGCTCAACAAGTTCTTGAACGTGTTGATAGGCTCCAGAACCCCGTAGATTAATTAAATCGCTTTGCAGCATTGGGCCATTGAGAGCGATCGCCGCCAAAGTCCGCAATGCTCCCAGTCCTAATTCTACAGGTATGAGAGTTTGCACCAACTCATGAAAATCAGACCGCAGTTGTAAACTGTAACCATTGGGCGTTTCTACAACTTCTAAAGCACTATCTCGACGAGCATACTCATCAATTAATTCAATAATCCCCTCCTCAGCGGTAGTGCGATCGCAAGCGGCATACTCCGCAATTTCGCCAATCGACAGAGGTTTACCTTTCAAATAAAGAATCGCTTCTATCTTAGTTGCTGCACTCATTAGTCGTTGGTCATTGGTTATTAGTCATTGGTCACTCGTACAAATGACTTTAAATGCCTGTAAGACAACTTTCACTAGAGCAAGACAAATGACGAATCACAAATGTAAGGACTCTCATAGCATAAATATACAAAAAATACAATAGTAATTGGTTAATGGTTAGTGGTTAATAGGTTTGTTGTCTATTCCTACCCTTGTCCCCTCGTCCCCTTGTCTCTCCCTCTCCCCCTCCTCTTTTAACCTTCACCAAACCTACTGCTGAGGATAAATTCAGCGATCGCTAAATCTTGGGGAGTAGTCACTTTTAAGTTTGTCTCCTCTCCTTCTACAACTTGCACTTGGTAACCACATTTTTCAAACAAAGCAGCATCGTCGGTGACTTCCCAACCCTGATTAACACCCTCGATATGGCATTGTTTGAGTAGCTTAACATCAAATCCTTGGGGAGTTTGTGCTGCCCAAAGTTGGCGTCGATCAGGTGTACTTTGAATAATGCCATTTTCGTCTACGACTTTAATAGTGTCCTTGACAGGCACAGCAGCTATTAAACCAGGACAGTGGCAAATTGCTTGAGCGCATCTGTTAAGTAAATCAGGTGTGGCAAGGCATCTAGCTCCGTCGTGAATTAATACTTGCTTGGCTGTATCTGGTAATGTTCGCAAGCCATTGTAGACAGATTCTTGACGCGTAGAGCCACCCTTAATAAATTCCACAGGTTTACTCAACTGTAAATCAGCAATAATTATCTTAAGGTCTTGCCAATCAGTGGGTTGAGAAATGATTCCAATCCAACTGATTTGGTGTGCCGCTTCTGCCGCTAAAAGTGTCCAACCAATAATTGACCGGGATCGCACTTCTAAAAGAAGTTTATTACGGTCACTTCCCATTCTTCGTCCGCTTCCTGCGGCCGGAATTAGTAAATGCACAGAATTCCTCAACTTTAAACTAGGGGTTAGAGGCTAGAGGCTAGGGGCTAGTGTCAAAATCCAATTCATAGTCCCTAGTCCCTAATCCCTAGTCCCTATATTCCCCTAAAATAGGGAGCGAGTAAGCGTAAATAATAAATAAATATTATGCGAGTAGCGGCCCTTGTCCCTGGTGGAATTGCCGACCAAATTCTATTCTTTCCAACATTAGATGATCTGAAACGTCATTATCCTGATGCTCAGATAGATGTTGTTGTTGAACCTCGCTCAAAGGCTGCTTACCGAGTGAGCAAGTCTGTTCACGAAGTGCTGACATTTGATTACAAAGACCGTAACAGTTTGGCAGATTGGGCAAATTTAGTTGGCATACTTCGCGATCGCGAATACGATGTCGCTATTGTTTCAGGGCAAAGCTGGTTATTAGGTCTGATACTGTGGTTGACTGGTATTCCCAGACGTGTAGGCTACAAAGGAAAAGGAGCAGTTTTTCTGACTAATTTAGTACCCCTGAAAAAAGAGCAATATGCTGCTTGTGTATATCACGATCTTCTTGATGGACTGGGTATTGAGTCTCCTTGCCCAGAATTAGCCGTTAACGTACCCAAACCAGACATTGAATGGTCAGATAAGGAACAAATGAGGCTAGGAGTCAAAGAAAGTGGCTACATTCTGATTTATGGCGGTGCTGGTAAAGGTGTGGATACAATTTACCCAACCGAACATTGGCAGACAATTATTCAAGATTTCCACAACAAACAGCCAGATATGCCTGTGGTGGTGATTCAAGGAGAAGGCGAAGAAGATTTTGTTCGCCATCTCAAGGAATATGCGCCCAATGTCAAAGTAACCTCTGGTATTGACATCGGGAAGTTGACAGCAATGATTGCTGGAGCCAATTTGATGTTGTGTACTGATAGTCCGCCTATGCACCTTGCTGTAGCAGTACAAACTTATACCATTGCTCTATTTGGCCCCACTGAACCGACAAAGTTGTTGCCCAAGAGCGATCGCTTCCTTACGATTAAATCCCCTACAGGTAAAATGGCAGATATTTCGCCTAAAACAGTCTTAGAAAAAATTTGGGGTGGTTAGCGCAAGCATTTCTAAACTGCCATAATATGCTCAATATCTATGTTGGTTATATGTGGCGGGTAAATAATTGAAATTAAATACGCGACGTGAATAAAGTAATCCCTATGCCGACCTCTAAGAAGTACGGCTAGGGTTTATCATGTTATTAGTAGCTTGATGTTTTAATTTCCCACTCATATCAATTTTGAATTGTGGAGCCACTGCGGTGGTGAGCCAGCGGGTTGTGGAGCCAGTGCGCCCTTGGACTTGTAGCACCTGTCGTCGAGTTAAGCGCGTTGTAGCGACTTGGCGTCACGTGCGTGATTTTGGATTAAAACCATTGATTAGTAGGCTGTCCAGAATTTTGAAACCAGATTTCCTACGCCATTTTGGTATCGTACAAGTATTTACGTAGAAAATATTTAGCCATTTTTTTAACAGAACTAAATCACGCATTCCATTCATTAAGCAAGACGCTAAGTGGCTTGATATCTCACTTACTTTTATGTTGTCAATAGGAATGCGATGACACGAGAGAATGATTTATAGCAGTAATTAAAATATCAAGTATTAAACTAAAACATTTTCAGCAGGGTTATTGAAAGTTTTCTGGACAACTTATTTTTGTTCAACAACCTGTTATGCTTTAAGAAAGGCCGGGAACGATATGTTTAAGCAAAAAAGCTTAAGTTCACGTGCATCTACCACAGTTTGTTCAGACTAAATATCCAATTTGAAAGAGATGAGTAATAATAGCAACTAAGCAAATAAACTTAGTTGTCAATTTAATACCTTGTCTTTTTTTAATAACAATACAATTCAAAATAGGCAAAATCACTTTCAGTTCAATCAGAACTGTAAAGTGTTGTGTTGAAAGCTAATGACTTACAAACAAGGATTAATTCAAGAAAAATATTTAGTTTTTGTGCCGTAAGACGATACTCAGTTCTAAAAAAAGCAGTTGCCATTATTTAGTGTAATTGCTTTGGGTAAATTTTACGTGCCATATTACGTCTTCTTTATTACATTCTGCTATTAAGCAGAAAAAATCTACTAAGAATGTGATGAAAATTGAACAAGGTAAAAAATGACAATTCATTTACACAGCTTTATTGGTATTGGTAAATATTACATCCAAGTAGAAAATCAGCCTCATCACATCACAGGTATTTTAAGAAAGATTGTCAGCAAGAGTCATAATCAATACAAAGAATCATTGCTTGATGTTGTAGGTAGTGAATATTTTGAGTGTGAAGAAGAAGGAACAATTACTTACTACCAAGCAAAAAGTACTGATACTGCAACTTCAGGAATTTGGACTTATCTTATATATGATTGTAAAGAAGATGAAGAAAAAGTATTCCGAGATTTATCTATTGATACAAGCACAAAATCTTTGCAAGAATTACTAAGTGGTAGAAGATTAGTGCAGAAAACGACTGATATTTATGAATATCTTAAATATAAATTTTATGAAAGCGATTACTTAGATATTTGTCTTCCTCATGATTGGGATACTCCACAAGGAAAAGAAATAGCTAATTTAGTGTTAGAAGAATTTAAAGCACTTAAATCTTTGTCTATATTTGCAGAAGATGTAGGCAAACAATATATGAGAACCATTATAAATAAATTTATTGAAGCTGGATGGGAAGTTCAGGATAACGGTGGTTCATCCAAGGATTTTGAATCTATGCAAAACGAAATACTTAAAAACTTTAAAATTGATGGTGTAGCTAATTTAATTCTTGAATACAATGATTATCGACTTTGGCAGGCAGCATTACCTAGTAAATCTAAAGCCGTTGAATATGCTTTCAATGCTGCTTTAAATTTGCTCTGCCGTATTCAAGGTTAGTAACTTTAATATCCAGCTTTGGCTAAAATATTTCAAATAGAGCATCATCTAACTCATAACCTAGTAATTGCGCCATAGACTGAAGACGTGATTTCCCGGAAATACTGTGCTGCTTTAACCAGTCGCTCAAGATAAAGATTTTATGCATTAAGAAGATTTCCAAAGCTTCGGGATTGTACTGTATACCCTCTTTAGTACTGAATTGATGTGGTACAAGCATAGCAGCGTAACGAGCAAGTTCTCCAGCTTTCCAATCCAGTAAAAATGGCAACCAAGGATAACGAGTATCAAGGCGAATAAACCAAAGTCGTAATTCCGGAATTTCTGGGAGTTCCCGTGGATCACTTGGTTCTAAAGCGTAGTTAATATCAAAGCGTAACTGCTGTTCATAAGATGCGATCGCCCCTTCTTGGAGTAATTTTTCAATTACCGTTGTCGCCGGGGATAAATCCAAGCTGTTAATGGAGTCAGGATGCAAAGATATTGTGATTGTCATTGCCTCAGAATGTAACCTCGACAATTAATACTACTCTCTTGTTGCATCAAAGGGGAGAGGGAGCAGGGGAGAACTACTACTAACCACTGTACGGGAGGCAGCGCGCCCTTGCGGGTTTAGAAGATAAATTCTCGGTTTTAACCTTCATCTAATCAACAAAACTACTACCCACTAACCACTAACCACTACGAGCGGGTTTAGAAGATAAATTATCAGTTTGAACGGCAAGATAATCAACAAAACCCGCCCCTACCAATGATAAATGACCAATGACTATTGACTAAAAAGACAACACATCTATCTGCAAGTGGACGTTGACTGCAATTTTAAGCTAAAGTTGTAATGAGTTTGTTTTAGATTAAGGTGCGATCACATAACCGTCAAACTGTGATTTCCACAGCAGGCAGAAACAATAACGCAGTGTAAGACGAACCTAGTAGATAGATCTGCTTTAGATACATAAAATAACAAATAAACATTAACAAGAAAAATTATCTAATTACCCAAACAGTTAACAAGCATAGATATGCAAAAATCCACAATTTCTAAAAAACCAATTCGTTCTTTGGAAGATGCTCTAGATCAGTGTCAAGTCTTGGGTATGCGCGTTAGTCGCCAGCGTCGTTTTATTCTAGAGTTACTTTGGCAAGCAAAAGAGCATCTTTCTGCCAGAGAAATATACGATCGCCTGAATCAACAAGGTAAAGCGATCGGTCATACATCTGTATATCAAAATCTAGAAGCCTTATCTTCTAGTGGCATCATTGAATGTATAGAACACTGTGACGGACGTTTATACGGCAATATTAGTGATTCTCACAGTCATATCAACTGTGTGGATACTAACCAAATTTTAGATGTTCATGTAACATTGCCGGAAGAAATAATCCGTCAAGTAGAAGAACAAACAGGAGTACGAATTACTGATTACAGTATCAATTTTTACGGCTACCGCGATAATAATCCTGGATCAATACAGGGAAACGTTTAAGCTATCCTATTCCCTGATTGACTCCTCTCAATTATTTCCTGCTGTGAAACTTTTCGATTTCTAGCATAATTTTTGTATGCATTGTATGGCAAAATTAGATCCAGCTTCTACACTTTAACAATAGGCTGTGTTCTTAAAGGGATCAGAGATATTGATATCTGGCTGCTGTGACTGCAAACTTGTCAAATACAGAGTCACAGTATTTTGGTGAATATGAGCGATCGCCCTTTGAAGTTATTGCTAGTTGACCAAGATCCTATCTTCCGGCTGGGACTACGGGTGGCTCTAGAAGAATTTCCCAACTTACAAGTAGTATCGGAAGCGGAAACAGATACTGCCGTTTTGCAAACTTTAGCAGAACTTGCCTTACAAGACCCTACTAGCGTAGATATAGTTATTTTAGAATTGGGCAATAGTCGCTCTGTTCAAAGTCAGCAGTTGGGTTTACAACTGTGTCAGCAATTGAAAGCTCAGTATCCTAACCTACCTGTTTTGCTTCTGAGTTCTTTACAAGACCGAGGATTGCTAATGGCAGCCAAAGCGATCGGTGTGGATGGATACTGCCCCAAAGGCACACCCCTTTCCGAGTTAGTGACTGCCATCCAACAAGTAGCAGCGGGTTATTCCCATTGGTATGAGAGTGAACAAAGGGACGCGGAGAATAAAAGACGGGGTAACAGGCAGAATGTTTCTGGGTTTGCCTTAACTCGACGCCTTACTAAACAGTTGGAAAACTTACGTTCGTCAGGAATTGCTCAGATAGACGCTAATTTAGCAGCAGTAACAGCACAGTTGCAAACTCCAGGATTAACAGTATTAGAACGAGCAGTCTTAGCCGGGCAGCGACGGGAATTGCTTACATCTCGCTGGCTAGTTAATCATTTATTAGCTACACCTGCTAGAGCGCAAATAAATGAACAAAGGCAATCTAAGCTTTTTGAGGAGCTACCTTCTCATACAAATATTTCTACCAATAGCGCGCTCGCCCCATCAGACTTAACACAAACCCAAAACGCTCCCTCTCTACTTAGCCCTAGAGCGCTGCAAGCCACATTATTTGCTTCTTGTATTAATAAACTTCAATATTCTTTGCAAAATGTCACAGATATTGCCTTAGAAATTGATATTTTGCGTCCAGATAAAAAACGAGAATTGCTTTATATAATTTTGCAAAAAGTTGCTGATGCGTTAGATGAACTGCGTAATTCTCAAATAGACGTTCAGCAATTACCTGAAATTAAAAATAAAATCTTGTATGACTTGTGGAGAGAAGCAACAATAGAATTTTTTGGTAAATTTTCTAGGGTAAAAATAGGTAATACTTTTGTAGAAATTGTGAATGTGTTACTACAAAGTGCCGGAGTGGTACAAGTGGAAATTCTGAATAAAATTCCACTCGTAAGAGAATTGTTTGCTTATTTACTATTTCAGACAGATTTAGTGGTTGATAATAAAAATTATCCTGCGGTTAGCTTTGAAGCTAAAGAACAAGCAGAAATTTTATTAGAAAATCTGTTGATTCAAATCGCAAATAGTGTAATGCAACCGTTACTAAATTATTTAGCAGATGTAGAAGATATTAAGCACAATTTTTATGATCGTAACTTAGTTTCTAGTCGAGAGATTGAGCGATTCAGAAATGATTTATCTTGGAAATATCGGCTGAGAAATTATGTAACAGAACCAAAAGCAATTTTTGAAAGTCGCTATGAACTATTTGTATTTGCTCCACGCGGTATCGCTAAAGTTTCCATTTATGCTCCTCGTACTCAAGAGTTAAGAGAACTTTCAGGAATTCCTCTCTTCATAACTTTAGGATTAGAATTTGGTGATGCGATCGCACCTCGTTTACAGTCGTTATTATCTTTTTTGGGTAGTGGAGTTGTCTTCGTTCTTACGCAAATAGTTGGTCGAGGTTTAGGTTTAATTGTTCGCGGAATTTTGCAAGGTATTGGTAGCGTTTCGCTATTGGAAGGGAAGAATAGAAAGTTATAGTTAGTCATTAGTCATTGGTAGGGGCGGTTTTTGTTGATTATCTTGCCGTTCAAACTGATAATTTATCTTCTAAACCTGCACCGAACCCCTACGGGGAACAGAAGTCGCTACGCGCAAGAGCGTAGGTAGCGGCTTCTGAAGGTAAGGGTTCCCCGCGCCCAGGGAACTTTGGAGCAATCAAAAGGGCTTTTGCGTTTGCTCTCTCCCAAATTGGGAGAGGGATGCCTTTAGACTTAAATATTCCAATTTCGTCGGAAGTGAAAGAAACCTTCCAAAAATTCTTGCTTGAGTATATTGCTTTGTAACTTTTGCTTGTCCCACTCTCGTGCAGTTTGTTCTAAAATTTCCGAGTAACTGGGAAAAATAGAAGCTAAATTAGCTATTTGATAGATTTTAATTTTTTGGGCAATAGCTAGAGCAATAACATTAATGAATTCATGAGCTTGCGCTCCTAGTATCGAAGCACCGAGAATTTCTCCGTTTCGTCGGACAACTAATTTACATATACCTGTAATTTCTTCTTGAATATGAGCAGCAGCCAATGTTTTGAAATGTTGCCGTAAAACTAAAATCTGATCTTGAGGATATTGACGTTTTGCTTGCGCCTCTGTTGCACCAACCTGTGCCAGTATCGGTTGAGAAAACACTCCCCAAGGAATACATTGATAGTTAACTTTATGACTAGGACAAAACAAAGCATTTTTTAGAGCAATTCTCGCTTCATAATTAGCAATGTGAGGACAGTCATACCCACCGATGACATCACCACAAGCATAAATACGGTGATTAGTCGTTTGCAGCTTTTCATTCACTACCAAACGGCGATGATGCCACTTTACACCCACTGCTGCCAAATTCAAGAATTCAACATTTGGGTGCTGTGCAGTTGCTACAACAATTTCATCAGTTTCTATTGCCTTATCTCCTGCCTGAAGCCACTTTTTGTTCTCAATTATCCTTACTTGAGTAACTGATGTTTGCGTGAGGACGCGTACACCTCCCGCTTCTAAGTGCGCTTGTAAGAGTTGAGCTATTTCTGGATCGGCATGATCAATAATTAAAGGACTATTAACTATCAACGTTACGCTACAACCCAAGCGTGCTAAAGTTTGCGCTACTTGGATACTTTGAGGAACACCGCCAAGAATTACCCAATTTTGAGGTGGTGCCTCACTACTAATAGATTGCCAGATCTGAGATAGATTCAAAAAGCCTGTTTTTTGCAATCCTTCAATTTCTGGAATGATTGGAACTGAACCATTGGCTAGTAAATAAGTACGTGCGCGTAGTAAGCGATCGCCAACAACAAATGTCAGATGAGGAGAGGATTGAAACCTACCCTCACCAAGAATAACATCAATTCCTTGGGCAGCTAAAATAGCGGGTGAATTTAGTTCTTCTAAATTAGAAGCGACACTTTGAGCATATAGCATCGCTTCTGACCATGTTAAAGATATTTGGTATTCTTCTGTAGTATCAGAGTATAAAGCTTTGATTCCGAATTGAGCAGTATTATTTAACTGCTGGGTAAGTTTGCCTATTTCGCTAAAAACATGCTGATGAATAAATTCATAACTAAATTTTGGTTCTACTAAAGCGACTTTGGCTTTAAATTGGGTTGCCATCTGAGCAGCATAATGCCCAGCCTGAGTCCCACCAATAATTACAATATCGTAGTCAACAGTCATTAGTTATTAGTCATTGGTCATTAGTCATTAGTCATTAGTCATTGGTCATTAGTCACCTTAATAAAATTTTCACATCTAAGTACCTACGCATCGTTATACTCTTTTCCCCAACCCTGTTCCCCGTTCCCTATTTCCTAAGTAGGACTGCTATAAATTATTGACTAAAGCGATCGCATTTAATAAACTTTGGTTTTCTGAGGATGAGCGTACAGCAACACGAAAATAACGATCACCAAGTTCTCTAAAACTTAGACAATCGCGAATCAAAATTTGGTGATGCTTGAGTAGCTCCTCCTGCAACTTGCAACTAGAGTATTGCGAACTCACCAAAAGAAAATTAGCAGCGCTCTTGTAAGGTTGCAAACCTGGGATTTTGGCTAAACCCTCAAACAATTGGTTTCTTACTGGTGGTAGCCATGCCCAAGTTTGCTGTTGAAATTCGCGATCGCTAACTGCTGCAATTGCTGCTGCCTGGGCAAGAGTATTAACAGGCCAAGGATCGCGCCAAGACTGCCAGCGCCGCAACCTATCGGGGTGAGCGATCGCATAACCCAATCGTAATCCGGGAAGGCTGTAAAACTTAGTTAGCGATCGTAAAACTACTAAATTTGGATATTTCTGCACTTCCCCAATTAGGCTTTGTTCCTCACAGGTAGGCAGAAAATCCATAAACGCTTCATCCACTACAACCAATCCAAATTCATCAAGGTAAGGCAAAATGGCTTCCCGCGAAAATAACTTTCCCGTTGGGTTGTGGGGGTTATTTAGGAGTAAGCCATGCCTTTTGAAAGAATACACAGAAACAAGGGAGCCACCCCCATTGGTGGCTTCCTGTGGAATATCAACTGGCTTTGCAGTTGAAAGTTTCCAAGCAATAGGGTTGAGGGGAAATGGGGACAGGGAAGAAATTTGCCCGTGTATTGGCGTTGAACAGTTTTCTTGTCTGTTCAAAGAAATAGGAAACTCCAGTACTTTAGCTTTGTATGCCAACAACGAGCGATAGTAGTCACCAAAGGCTGGAGTAATTAAAACTGTCGCGGCTAATTCAGCTAATTCTTTCCCTGCCAGTGTTAATAATTCTGCCGAACCGTTACCCGGCAGAATCCACTCACAGGGCAGTTGATGAAACTGACTGAGAGCCAACTTCAGTTCACGATAATCGGGATCTGGATAGTGCCTCAGATTAGTCAATTGAGACTCAATCGCAGCTATAACGCTACGGGGCGGGCCAAGTGGACTAATACTGGCAGAAAAATCAACAATAGCACTAGGGGGACAGCCAGCCAATGCTGATGCCCAAGCTAAATTTCCCCCATGTGCTCTTTGCTGCATTAAAACAGTGTTCCTTGAAAAAACAGAACTTACTAAGAACTTACTAAGATTTTGGGGGTGCAACCTTTTCTCTGAAGAGTTTGCCTGCTGAGAAGGCAGGAACTTTAGTTGCAGGAATCTCCATCTTTTCGTTGGTTTTCGGGTTGCGCCCTTCGCGGGCTTTGCGTTCCCGTGATTCAAAAGAACCAAATCCTACCAAGGTGACTTTATCACCAGAGGAAACAGCTTCAATGATGGTTTCCAAAGCAGCAGTCAAAACTGCATCAGCTTGTTTTTTGGTTACACTAGCTTTCTCAGCTACAGCATCAACTAATTCACCTTTATTCATGTCAAACTCCTTGAAGGTTTACTTGAGATTGTGTCCAGATGCGGCTTGACGCATCTTTACCGAAATCACTGTTTGGAGATTTACAAAGCCGTCTTTGAGAGTATTTATACTTAAAATCCCTGTAACTCTCATCAGTGCGACTTTTCAATGAAACATTCTAAATTGTCCAAGCCAGAAGTGGATAGATGAAACCATTAATTTATATAGATTTCAGGATTTTTTGTTGAAAAAGGAGGGTTGTTTCACTAAAAACAACGCTGAAAGTAGGAAAAAATACCTAGAAAAAACCCTTGTGATGAGGATAACAGAGAGGCAAACAGATGGATAATCACGAAGATTCACTTTATAGCCAATCTTCTATTTAGACGCTGTTTTTAGCTTGAGGTAAGGGTTTCAAGCTCTGGAGAACGCCAAAGTTAATATTATTAGTTAAGATTCTGCTTTTATTTACGATTCTTTACATTAAAAATGACAAATTAAATGGTTTTTGGAGAACTTAGCAATGATTTTATGAGTGCGCACTTCTAAAATATTATTTATTCGTGGCAAAAAATAAGGTTATGGCTTCTGCAAAGCCAACAAATGAACTGTAATCTTGAGCGACGATAGAAACATTTACACCAAATTTTTTAGCATTGGCTGCTGTATAGGGGCCAAAACAGGCAATAACACACTGTTGAGAATCTGCTTTGAAAGTAAACATTTGCAAAAAACTTGCTACTTCAGCAGTGCTGCTAAAGGCTATTACATCTACCTTGCCTTGACAAATCAGATTTAACTCTACCTCATACAAACTTTTGTCTAAACACCGCGTTATGTAAGTTGGTACACGAGTCACACTCATGCCTAAGTTTTTTAAACCAGCAACAAAGTTAGGTATCACATCCGGTTCTGGTACACCAGCAACTTCTGGAACTGGCACTAAAATTTTTTTCCCTTTGATATTTGGAATTTGAGCTAATTCAGCAATTACTCCTTGAGGGCTAGGTTGTCGAGGAGTTAAATCTACTTTGACTCCAAAAGCTGCTAATCTTTCTGCATCTTTGCCAATGGCAGACAACTGACAATTTTTCAGCACCCGATGATCTAACCCCAAAAACTCTAAACGTTGGAAAAAAGCATCAATTCCATTCCTACTGGTAAAAGCAATCCAATCAAAAGTGTCAATTTGTTGAAGTGTGCTATCGAACTGTGCAAAATTTTCTAGTACACAGGTTTCTATAGTTGGCATCAATATAGGTAGAGCACCTTGAATAATGAGTTGTTCTGATAGCCTAGCGGCATAGTTCCGAGGTGCGGTAACAAGAATTCGCTTACCGTGTAGGGGCAGTTGAATGGATGAAATTAGCAATTGACCTCCTAAGTACAGAGTTGACTGCTGCTTGAAAAAGCTAGTCTAAGTTTAGTGGTTCATGAACTTGTAGTACTTAGAATTCCTTCTGCCCCACCGAACTTCAGAGCGCCGTCGCACGGCGCTCTGAGTTCTCTGTGCCGTCTGCCTTCTGCCTTATTTTCTGTTTTCCCATGCGCTACCTTGTCACCACAAATCTCAGTCACATTCCCAAAGACCATCAAATTATTATGATCGATGGTACTGTTCCTGGTTGGCAACCTCGTTCCGATGATCTGCACTGGGATCATCATCGTCCGAATGGTGCTGAAATTCAGATTGACGAAATGCCCATACCAAAAACTAAGTTAGTAGAAGATTTCGCTACCACGCAACCGAGTTGTATTGTCACCCCACAAGTTGATGCAGATGCTTGCTGTGCTGCGGCTTGGGTACAACTGCCTCGCGATGTCTTAGTACGATCGCAAGTTGTGGATAAACTGCGGGCGATCGCTTGGGATTGCGATCATCTTATGGTGCCTGAGCAATTGAATCATTTAGCAGAATTTGCCCTCAAAGCAGTGGCTGGGATGAAAACCATCGGCAGTGCGATCACCGCTGAACTACAACTTTCCCCAGATCGGCAAACTTGGACACTACAAGAGTGGGAACACTATATGTCTATATCTTTCCAACGAAGCACAGAATGGTTGATAGCAGCAACTGTAGGCGATCGTGCTTGGCCTGGTGAACAAGGAGAAGCAGATAATTACTTGAAAGAATTGGAAACCGATGCCCAGCAGTTGATAGTACAACAACGAATTCGCCTCATTCCCACATCTTGCGGCTTAGTCGGCATATGCAACCTCAATGGAATTGGGCGTTATCTCGATCCGAGAGCCTTCTATAAAAGTCTGACAGTTATTGCAGATATCCAAGCTCTGCGACCTGAAACACTGGTAATCCGAGAACACAAAAATGGCGGTACTCAATATACTCTCGGTTGCTTGCCCACTCATCCCCAAACCCCCAACCTTGATTACACTTCTGGAACCTTTGAACGCCTCACCCAAGCAGAACTCATAAAAAATCCCCATGCTGAAGGTTGGGGAGGGCGACGCACAGTCGGCGGTTCTGGTTGGAACACCCCTTCACAACTCTTACCAGAGGAAATTGTAGAGTTAATTAGTTAGTCAATGGTCATTTGTCATTGGTAGGGGCGGGTTTTGTTGATTATCTTGCCGTTCAAACTGATAATTTATCTTCTAAACCCGCACGGCAGTCGCTACAACGGAGCGGAGCCGGAGACGCTACGCGAACGCCGGAAACCGCCTTTCTGGGGGGCGGCCTCACCTCCTGCCCTCTGCCATTTACCTTTCTTTATTTATCAAGAAACAATAACAAAATTATTTTTAAATTTGAGAAAAATTTTGGAAATCTGCCATATCTTTTTGTAGTTCAGTATGGGTTCACAATTACCCAAGTCATAAGGAGATTAAAAATCATGAACGAAGAAAATATACAGCAGTTAAAAGATGAAATTAACCAAGAAGTTCGTGAGTGCTTGAAAAAAGTAGATCTCGCCAAGTTACTTGAAAAATACGGTATTCCAGAAGACCAATTCATTAAAATTCAGTGTTCAATTGACCTACATCCAATTCGATTTAATAGTACTGCCAAAGAACTACAACCTATGGGATTGTTAAACGAAATTCCAAAGCCGGATATTAAGCTAGGCAAGCTAGCATGGTGTTACCCTTGTCCAGCACCTGGCTATCCTAATGGTTGTCACTGCTTTTAGATAGGGCAAAAACTTAAAGACATTCTTAGGGAAGGGTTTCATCAATTTTCAACCAACAACCTTGAGTGCTTATCGTTGATGTTACAAAAGGCAATTTACTGTACTACAAGTAATGTTCTGATGCTGGAAATCACTCATAACTATTGAGCTTTTTCAGTCTTGTAGATAATGCTTGATAAAAGGGTAACTACAACTTAACTATACTCAAAGATACTACTCTGGTGAAGAACGGTAATCTTTTACGCTGTCTTCACCACATTTAAATTATGTTTTTTAGCAGCAACAAAATTCAAAATTAGTTTAGTCGCCTTATCTTTTTCTTTTCCTTTCGAGAAAGATTAAAAAAGTTGCTATTTAGCGAAATTTACTTGAGTTATTTTTAACTTTTATTCTAAATTAATAATAGAAAGTCTCTGACATAACTACTATTTTTTTAGGATGCTCAAAAATGTCTCCAAGTCGAAGTAGTCGTTACTGCAAGTTAGGGCTAGCAAGCGCTTTAGCAATTATTGGCACACTTGCTTTTGCTAAAACTAACTTAATTGCCATAGCAAGGAGCAATGGTACTCTAGAAACTACAAATAAGGAATTTTCGCCAGCATATTCAGGTCAAGAATTGAAGATAGCAGCTTGCAGATGGGTTTATCCCTGTCCAGCACGTGGTTATCTTTACGGCTGCTGGATATGCTAAGTCAGATAAACATAGTTAAATTTTTTCACTAGCAAAGAGCGCAATCTAGATACAGACCTCATGTAGTCTACTTAATATAGGTGCAGCATCACTGTTGTTAACCAACAGTTAATGAATTTAGAGGGGTGCAATATCCAGTATGAGTAGTACTCTGTGGGGTAAGTTTCAAGTTTTTGGAGTAGCAATAGGTAGTGCAATAGTATTCTCTGCAAACTGTGCTATTGCTCAAATCACTCAAGACGCTACTTTACCAAATAATTCCCGTGTTGTAACACAAGACAATATCAGAATTATTGAAGGTGGAACTCAAGCAGGAAGCAATCTGTTTCACAGTTTTGAGCAATTTTCTGTACCTACTGGGAGTACGGCTTATTTTAATAATGCTCTGGATATTCAAAATATTATTAGTCGGGTAACGGGTAAGTCTGTTTCTAATATTGATGGCACACTCAAAGCAAACGGTACAGCTAACCTGTTTCTAATAAATCCTAATGGTATTATTTTTGGCCCCAATGCTTCTTTAAATATAGGCGGTTCATTTCTAGCAAGTACGGCGAGTAGTATGAACTTTGCCGACGATACTAAGTTTAGCGCTATAGAACCTCAAACTACGCCTCTACTGACACTCAGTGTTCCCATTGGTTTACAATTTGGAGCAACTGCGGCTCCTATTCGTAATCAATCCCAAGTGACTGATAATTTTGGCACTCCTGTTGGGCTACAAGTGCCGTTCAGCAAAACCTTGGCACTTGTGGGTGGAGATGTAACTTTAGAGGGTGGAAATTTAACAGCACAAGAGGGAAGAATAGAGCTAGGAAGTGTTGCTGGCAATAATTTTGTCAGTATGATTCCAACAAACCAAGGTTGGGCTTTGGGATATGAAGGTGTGCAAAATTTTCAGAACATTCAGTTAATAGCGCGATTTTTTAATGGTTCTGAGATTCCTTCTTATGTAAATACTAGTGGCGAGGGTGGAGGCAATATCCAGGTGCAGGGTAAGCGTCTAATAGTCACTGATAGTTCATCGATTTTTAATAACACTTTAGGCTCGCTGTCAGGAGGAAACTTGACAGTAAATACCATAGAGTCTGTAGAATTAATTGGTTTCGGCACACCCTTGATGAGTGTTAGTTTCGGTGCTGGTAACGCAGGAAACTTAACAATTAACACTGGGAAGTTGGTTGTTAGAGATGGAGCACAAATATCAGTTAATAGTACAGGTACAGGTTCAGGTGGACGATTGACTGTCAATGCCTCAGACTCTGTGGAACTGATTGGTGGCTATGTGCTTTCATTACCCTCACTAAATCGTAATTTTTTTCTTGCCAGTGGATTATTTAGTTCAACTTCCGCAACTGGAGATGCTGGTAGCATTAAAATCAACACTCAAAAGTTGTATATTCAAGGCGGGGCAACAGTAACAACACAAGCAAATGGACTGCTCCTACCCTTTTCTAATCAATTTATTCCAGCTACAGGGAAAGGAGGGAATTTAACTGTGAACGCCTCCAAATCTGTAGAAATAACTGGAACTTCACCAACTGGCTCTCCTAGCAGCTTGTTTGCTTCAACTCAAGGTTCTGGTGCTGCTGGTAATGTGACACTCAAAACAGAGCAATTGATTGTCCGCGATGGGGCAACAATAATTGTAGGTAGTGGAGTGCCTGAGGAATATATCTATCTGGCAGATCCAAATAAGCTAGGGGAAGCGGGCGAACTAAATATAACCGCTCGCTCCATTCTTTTAGATAACCAAGGCAAACTCACATCTGAAACGGATCTGGGAAATGGTGGAAATATCAAGCTTCAAGTACAGGACTTATTATTGATGCGCCGCAACAGTCAAATATCTACTAATGCAGGTAAGGCAGAGGCTGCCGGAGATGGAGGTAATATCATTATTAATGCTCCTAATGGCTTTATTGTTGCGACACCTAACGAAAACAGCGACATTACTGCTAATGCTTTCACAGATGCTGGTGGCAGAGTCCAAATTCAGTCCTCTGGTATTTTTAATATGGAACAGCGTAGCCGCGAAGACTTAGTAAGGCTTCTCGGAACTAATGATCCAAGGCAACTAGATCCACAAAAGCTAGTAACTAACGACATCACAGCAATCTCTCAAACTAATCCAAATCTTAGCGGTCAGGTAAATATCAACACATTAGATATTGATCCTAGTCGAGGATTAGTACAACTACCTATGAATGTGGTAGATGCTTCACAGTTGATTGCTACTGGCTGCAATCCTGGTAGACAACAAAGCAGAAGTTCTTTTATTGCTACGGGGCGTGGAGGTATAACTCCCAGCCCAACAGAGCTATTAATTGGCGATGCAATATTAGCCGATTGGATAAACTTAGAGGACGAAAAACCTGTTGGAGGTGTGCAAAGCATTGATTTGGAGGAGCCAAGCAACATAGGCTTCTTGTCAAAGGTTGATCATATCAGTCCTCCTGATCCAATTGTCGAAGCTCAAGGTTGGGTTGTGAATGCCAAGGGTGAAATAGCTCTGGTTGCTGATACATCAACTGTGACACCTCATACTCCTTTGCTTACTCCCGTATCTTGTAATGTTTCTTCGCAAGGTACGTAGTAATAGAAATAAACAGCAAAGGCGCAAATTTTTGCGCCCCTAGTCATATTCGTGTTTATGCTTATTAATACTTCAAACTCCAAGCGGCAAAAGCTAAAGCACACCAACCAGCAAGAAAAGCTGCTCCTCCTATTGGTGTAATAGCTCCTAAATACTTAACATCAGTTAAGCTTAGGGCATACAAACTTCCAGAGAAAATAGCAATACCAATAATAAATAGCCATCCACTAGCTACCAAGCTCGGTGGGGGAGAATCAATGCGACTTAGTAGCAGTGCCACTACCAGTAGTGCGAGAGCATGATACATTTGGTAACGAGCGCCTGTTTCAAAAATTAAGAGCGATCGCTCGCTAATTCTTTCTCGCAAAGCATGAGAGGCAAAAGCGCCCGCAGCAACAGATAAGCCCCCTAAAATTGCCGCTAAACTCAAAAAAATTTGCGTCATGTAGCTACACTAACTATTTCTCCAAATCGACACTTAAACGTCAAAATGATAGGAAATTCCTCCTTCTTCACTTATTTTAAAATTAGCATTGAATAGTTTTGCTTGCTCGTCTAAATACTGTTTGGCAATTGGTGCTGGTAGTTGGGATTGCATCGCAAAGCCTAAAAGAGTTACGCACCCGTCATTTTCTTGAACCGTGCGATAAAAAAGAGATTGTAAATGTTCGTTCACTTTCTGATTAATCGCTTTTTTATCTTGTTGACCTTGACGGTATAATCCTAATGCTAGCCATCCACCTAGTATAAAGCTTGGAATACCAAATATTAAGCCTCCTACAGCAGTATTATCATTTTTATAACTATCCTCTGTTGGGAGCAATTCACATTCGCCTTGAATGCAAAAATTTGCTTTCTGAATAGAAATTTTTTGCAATATTGCTGATGTAGATAAGCTTAAAAACATGAATCCAAGTGTCAACAACCAGCCCGCAGCTAATTTTTCACTAGTCTTCATAATTCCTCTTCAGATTATTGCTTTGCTAGCGATTCTAACTTCACTTGCATGAAGTTTCCAGTAACGAGAAAAAGACGTAACTAAAATTGTGCTCTTTAAGTTATTAGAGATTTCTTCGGTTGTAAGTATAAGGCAGAGGGCGGATGGCAGTAGACGCGTAGACGCAAAGCGGATAGAAGTAGGTACGGTGTATCCGTTGGTAGGCAGAGGGTAGAAGGTAAAATACTACTTCCGCTCTAATGTCTATAATCGACATTTGAAATTCAATTATTTCCACCTACTTAACAACTAATGTTGTGTTGTGGAAATCCGGTAGGTGTTTTCCCACAAGGTGGTGACAGCCCTCCCATCTCTATAAGTAACAAAAATTCAATTTTTCAAATCAAGTTTAATTAAACACACCCTAGAGGAAATAAAAGTAGTAATCAATGCCTTTGGAATTAATGCTATGTAATACCAATCCTCTAAAATCCGGCAACACATTCAAAGCTTGAAACCTACACCAGATCTGACTTTCTTAATTACGTAGACGCGCTTTGCGTGGCTTCCCATAGGATCAGGGCGAATTACGAATTACGAATTGGTATAACATTAAACCCTTGTGTCTTGACATTTTCAGACCACTATATTTTTCACCAGTAATGTTTGCTTTCTTGGCGAAACACAATACGAAAATTTTACCGCTATTTTCTCTAATGGAACATAAAAACTTATATCTAAGGCGATCGCTTAACCTTTCTTGAATTTTCAGAGTTCAGTAGGGTGTGTTACAGCTATGCAGAGATTGAAGAGATGAAGAGAGTCAGAACTAGCCGTAACGCACCACAATTATACAATGCGTTACGCACTGCTTAAATGCACCCCGTAATTTAAGCTACATTTAGCCAAAATAGTTGTTTTTTATGTATACTTAGTTACTTTTCCGGGCGCAATTTTATTTTTATTTACGAGTAGCTTCCAATAAACTAGAGAAGTAAAAACGAGTGCGTGTCATTGCTTGTCTTTGTGTTGAAAAACCATTCTTTTCAAGGATTTTAACTACATCAGTCTCGCGGTGCAAATAGGCGCGAGTCGCTTTACTTGCTCCCGGAAAAAAGCTACCTATTTTCTTCAATATACTCAAACCAAATGTTTTGGGAGCAAAACTGAGAATTACTCGTGACTGTGCCAAAGAACAAAGATGAGAAATCATCTCATCTGCCTTATCTTGTGGATAGTGGATCAGAACATCTAGGCAAATAACTGTGTGATAGCTACCACTTAATGTTTCTAAATCTTGTACGGCTAATGTGAGATTGCCCGGATTCTCCAAAGTTTGAGAAGCTCTTTGTTTGGCTTCCTCCACCATCTTGTCAGAAATATCGCTGGCATAAACCTTTGCTCCTCCTGCCGTTAGAGGAATACTCAGACTACCCACGCCACAACCAGCATCACATATTGATAATTCAGCTAAATTGTTATCTGCTGTCAACCAGCTTAGTACTGTATCCACAGTTTGTTGATGCCCATTGCGGATATCTAGCTGGACTTTGTTGACTTCACCATTACCATAAATGCGTCTCCAGCGGTCAAAACCTGTGGAATTGAAATATTCTTTAACAATGGTTTTATCGTCGGCTGCGTTCATGAAACTGAAATATTTAAATGTTCCCAAAGCTTAAAATTACCACGTCTGACTGACAACAGGGGATAGGGGGGAGTAGAGGAGTGGGAGAGAAGGACAGATAATCCTTATTCCTATTCCCCGTTCCCTGTTCCCTAGTTATTACACCAACCGCTGCCAAGTAAGTTCTCGTGTGTCTTCATCAAAATGCCAGCGCAATAAGTTAGCAACGGAAGCACGTAATATTGATGTCGGTAAACCGATCACCTTTCTAGGTGCGTCTGTAGCAAGTGCGATCGCCTCTTTTACGTCACATATTCCCCACTTCACTAAATTCTGTACTCCCACCAATAAAGATAAAGTCGTCCCCGATAAGGTGCCATCGAGTAATCGTGCAGTACCATTTTTTACTTCAATTTGCCGATTATCCCAAGGGTAAATACCATCAGGTAGCCCTAAAGGTGCTAAGGCATCGCTGACAAGGAAAAGTTTTCTTTCATAGGCGCTAGACCGTAGCAATATATCTAGCATTGTGGGCGAAATGTGTTCTCCATCGGCAATAAAACCACACATTACTTCCGGATGTGTAATTGCTGCCCCTAATAATCCTGGTTCGCGGTGGTGTAATGGAGGCATAGCATTAAACGCATGAGTTACCATTGCTGCGCCCTCTGCAAAGGCACGTTGCGCTTGGGCAGCTGTTGCTTGGGAATGTCCCAAACTCACAGTGATGCCTAAGGAGCGTAAATAAGGTATGACTTCGCCTGTTACATCTAATTCTGGTGCTAGAGTTATGACTTTAACAACATGAGCATAATTTCCTAAAACCTTCTTTACTTGCGCAATTGTTAAGGGTAAAAGATACTCAGCCGGATGTGCGCCGCGCTTTTGAAAATTTAAAAATGGCCCTTCTAAGTGAACTCCCAGTATTTTGGCGTGTTTGATTGATGAAGTTAAACAAAAGGACGCGGGGACACGAAGATACAGGGACACGGAGAGAGGGTCTGATAATTTCTCCGCGTCACCGCGTCTACCAGTCTCTTTCTCATTACAGTTTTCTCTGTTGTCATCTGCCGCCATAAACTCAGCAATCACAGCAAGCGATCGCTGAATATTTTCGATGGAAGTTGTTACCAAGGTGGGTAAAAAAGCATCTACTCCTAAATCCCATAAAAATTTACAAATTTTCGGTACAATATAGGAATTTTCTACGTCTAAGTCGGTAAATGCTAATCCCATCGCACCGTTAATCTGTAAATCGACACCACCTAAAGAAATTCTGTCTCCAGCAACATCAATAACTTGCAAATCTGGTGATGTAACTCTTTTAAAAGTTGTATTCATTGGCAAAATATGCTCAATGATGCCTTGACGATTAATCAAAAGCATCTGTAATTCCTGGTACCCTGTCAGTTGAGCATTAACAATGTCTATGGGATTAGAAATGATGCTTTGTGTTGCTTCAGTCATTGTGCTGACCAGAAAATAGCAAAAACTGACCTGATTTTAGATGCTAATTGGCGACAGTGAACAGATAAAATTAACTTCAATCAATGAGATGATTATTTTTAACAAAAAAATAGAACTAGAGGCTAGGAGAATATTTTTAGTTTAGAAAAAGAATCAAGATTTTTGTCATTGGTCATTATTAAAAGGGTTGGGGGAATGGGGAAATGTTTATTACTCTCCCTCTCTCCTTGTCTCCTCTTCCCCGCGTCTCCGTGTCCCCTTGTCCCTTATCCCCTATCCCCTGCCCTCTACTCTCTATGACTCATCCACTTGTCGGCATTATTATGGGTAGCGATTCTGACTTACCCACTATGCGAGCTGCAATCAAAGTTTGTGAAGATTTTGGCATTGCCACTGAAGTTGCAATAGTTAGTGCTCACCGTACTCCAGAACGTATGGTGGAATATGCCAAGTCTGCCCATCTACGAGGTATAAAAGTCATTATTGCTGGTGCGGGTGGCGCTGCTCATTTACCTGGCATGGTTGCATCTTTAACACCACTTCCTGTAATTGGTGTTCCTGTACCCAGCCGTCACTTACAAGGAGTTGACTCTTTGTATTCTATTGTACAAATGCCCGCAGGTATTCCAGTGGCAACGGTAGCGATCGGTAATGCTACCAATGCCGGACTTTTAGCAATACAAATTCTAGGTACTCAGCAATTGGAGTTATTAGAAAAAGTGCAACAATATCGCCAAAACCTATGTGAGTCAGTTATGGCAAAACAAGGAAAACTTGAACAAATAGGTTATGAGCAATATTTAAAACAGATGTAAATGCAACACAATTTCATAGAAATTCAAACGCCATACCTATTAATTTTTTTATTAAGTTAGCTACCTCTGTGTCTTGAAAATGGGTGTGGAGGTGTAGGGGTGTAGGAGGAGAAAAAACCTCTTTCATCTTTGGCGGGTGAAACTTGTTTTATTGGGACTGTCTTGAAAATGGGTGTAGGGGTGTAGGGGTGTAGGGGTATAGGAAGAGTTAAATTTTCATCAAGAGCGTTGTGGACTGTTTGCCCGTGGAAGTCTGACTTGAAACTCGACAACAGAAAACAAAAAACAGTAAAAATTCTACTTTCATTCTTGGCGATGAAACTCATATCATCAGGACTGACTTTTTGAAAGAGGGGTGTAGGGTGTAGGGGTAAAAACCCTTTTTCATAATTGGTAATCTACGAAGTTCATAGGAAATGTCTTCTACTTAGTTTTAGTGAAGTAGTGAGCAGTCAAAATACTCTGGATTTTGAATTATTTGATTATTTACCAGAATTATTGACCTAATTTACTGGAACTTTACTTTATCAGTTCTTTATCATAACTTTATCTGCCGTATCACCAACACCTAGTTAGAAATCAAGAATGAAAATATTCTTATACTTAATCGACCACAAGATAAACTATTAAGTATTTTTAATACAAATTGAGGCAATTTTGAACTTTTTATTTAAAATTCTGAAACCTTTATCAATGAAGTAGTACAGACACTATGTCTCCATTCACATATCACAGCTATGGTCACTTTAATCAAAATCTGTATTTTAAGATACAGAATGATAAATAACTAATTCTCAAAAATATTTGAACTTATGAAGCTGTTTTTTATTGTGATTTTTGATTGACAATTGAATTTAAAAGCGGTAACAAACTTAAAGTTAGTTGAAAAGTATATGAAGAATACTTGACTGTTTAATAAATTACATAATAAAAAATAATAATAATTTCTTAAGGCTAACCATAACCTGAACAGAAGTAGCACCAGTATATTGACTAAAAACTTGGTGATTTGATGAGCGGGATTTCAATCAATGGCTGAGTGGAAGTGAGAATCAGTGAATTTTAATCAAAAGCTAGCCTAGATAACCCCATATATATCAAAAACCACTGGTTTAGCTTCTGGAGATTTCTCTGTCTACTTAATGCACCTTGATTCACTTAAGAGCGGTTTAGAGCACGATGTTAAAGCACAAAAAATGGAAAGCAAAAAATAGGCGACAGCCATCAAGTTGGAATGCCTATTCTAGAAACTCAAACTCGATAGTCCATCAAATATTGAGAGTTCTGAAACTGTTGTCTCCCAGTTGGCAAGCTTGCATCCCTTTAGCTTGTCTAATTGTGATGGGTTGGGGTTATGCAGCGGTTGCCCAAGCACCAGCCCCGGCAGAAGCTGGTCCTACCACAGCAGAACTAAAGGTTGCCCTTGACACTTTATGGGTGGCGCTCGCGGCTTTTTTGGTGTTCTTTATGAATGCCGGCTTTGGTATGTTAGAAACCGGCTTTTGCCGCCAGAAAAATGCCGTTAACGTTTTAGCCAAAAACTTGATTGTATTTGCTCTTGCCACTATTGCCTTTTGGGCGATCGGTTTTGGCTTGATGTTTGGCAATGGCAATGACTTTATCGGCTTAAATGGATTTTTCTTGCAAGGAGCTGATAACAGCCCTGCCACGGGAGATGCTTACAAAGGTGTTTTCAGCGCTTTAAGTTGGGCGGGAGTTCCCTTAGCAGCTAAATTTTTGTTCCAGTTGGTATTTGCCGGAACTGCGGCAACAATTGTTTCTGGTGCTGTTGCCGAACGTATTAAGTTTATTGACTTCCTGATTTTCAGCCTTTTACTTGTTGGTATTTCTTACGCTATCACCGGGCATTGGATTTGGGGCGGTGGCTGGCTGGCAGACATGGGTTTCTGGGATTTTGCTGGTTCTACGGTGGTTCACTCTGTTGGTGGCTGGGCAGCTTTAATGGGAGCAGCATTTCTTGGCCCTCGTCTTGGTAAATATCAAGATGGGCAAATAGTTGCTATTCCTGGACACAACATGAGCATCGCCACTTTAGGCTGTTTGATTTTGTGGTTGGGCTGGTTTGGTTTCAACCCCGGTTCTGTAATGGCAGCCGATCCCAATGCCATTACCCACATTGCCTTGACTACTAACATGGCAGGTGCTGTTGGTGGGATTGCTGCTACAATTACAGCTTGGCTGTACTTGGGCAAGCCAGACCTTTCAATGATTATTAATGGTATTTTGGCTGGCTTGGTTGCGGTGACAGCACCTTGTGCTTATATCACCATTGGCAGTGCTTTAATCATTGGTTTAATTGCTGGTGTCCTGGTAGTTTTCTCTGTCACTTTCTTTGACAGAATTAAAATTGATGACCCAGTTGGAGCCACATCCGTACACTTGGTTTGTGGGATTTGGGGAACTCTGGCAGTAGGTCTATTTGCTGTGGGCCCTGGTGTATACTCCTGGTACGGTGATGGACTAGGCCCAGCAAGGGGTTTATTTGCAGGTGGTGGCTTAGGACAGTTCATTACTCAGTTCATCGGCGTAATTTCTGTGGGCGGTATGACTGTACTGCTTAGTACTATCTTCTGGCTCGTACTCAAAGCAACTTTAGGCATCAGAGTATCTAGACAAGAAGAGATAGAAGGTTTGGATATCGGTGAACACGGCATGGAAGCTTACAGCGGATTTCTCAAAGAAGCTGGTAGTGGTGGATTTACTGAACCAGGTAGCCCTAAAGGGATGTCACAATCAGGAGATTTGCCTACTAGTCTGTAATTTTTGATTATTTCAGTTGTAGTTGTAGTACTGATAGATATTTAGCCCCCTAGAACTTTTCTGTTCCTACAGGGGGTGTTTTTTTGAAAGATTATCTAAGTGTAAGTATTGTTGATACAAATCCAAAATTAAGACCCTTTTTATCTAGATACTGGAAGCTTAAACTATACAAAAAGAGTTTGAACAACCAAGTTGGTATTATATATTTCTCTTTCAAACAGTAATATTCGGGTGAATTGGCTAACAATACTCGGATTTTAGCTTTTTTAGTTAATTAGACATGTTTATATTTATACAAT